>JAKIUH010000229.1 GCA_021647685.1 Bacteroidales bacterium | reverse complement strand
ATTTATCACCCAATTTACTAATAAAATCAGATGCAGCCTCAGCACAAATTACGATAAATCTTACAGCAACATACAATAAAAAATTCTGGGGTGGCGTTACATATAGGACAATGGATGCAATTGATGTTATGGCAGGCATTGAATTGTTCAACGGAATTCGGATTGGTTATGCTTACGGTCTGAATTTCTCAAAATTAATTAGTACAAATGGCGGAAGCCATGAAGTAATGCTGGGGTATTGTTTTAGCTTAGGCTTTGATAAATCACCGCAAAAGTACAAAAGTGTTAGATTTTTATAATTAAACAGCATTGGCAATGAAATTAAGGTTTGTTGATATGAAAAAATTGATTCTTTTTAGTTTGGTAGTTTTAATGATTACCAGCTGTAATAAAAACACAGGTCCTGTTGGTGAACTCGTGGGTGTACCCGACAGAAAAGAGTTCTATGAACCCGATCCTTACGGAATGGCATTTATTCCAATGGGCTCATTTATTATGGGTCCAAATGATGAGGATGTGCCTTTTGCAATGACGGCACAATCAAAAACAGTTTCTATTGATCCGTTTTGGATGGATATTACTGAAATAACCAATAATGAATACAGACAGTTTGTATATTGGGTGCGTGACTCAATCGTTCGGCGTATGCTTGTTGAAAATGAAATTGAAGTGGACGGAGAGGACTATAAAGCTAAAATCAATGAAGAAGTTGCTCACCCGGGTTATGATCATGACGATCCGAAAACTTGTTACTTGAACTGGGAAAAAGAAATTTATTGGAATAGTGAAGATGAAGAGTATCAAGACGCTATTAATGATATTTTCTTACCGGTTAATGAACGCTTTTATAGAAGAAAAGAAGTGGACACCCGGAAACTAATTTATGAATATTATTGGGTAGATTTAAAACAAGCTGCTAAAAAATCAAATCGTTATAATTTTAACGAAGATTTTACCGGCGGTGAATATAATGGTGAAATTATCAATAGTAAAGGTGAAAAAGAAGCCATAAAAGACCGTTCATCATTTGTTATGTCTGCCCGTATAAATGTATATCCCGATACATTAGTATGGATGGCAGATTATACCTATTCATATAATGAACCCTATGCAAAAAAATATTTTTGGCATCCTGCATTCGATAACTATCCTGTTGTAGGAGTAAACTGGAAACAAGCCAATGCTTTTTGTATATGGCGCACACAAATTATGCGAATTTGGATGGATAAACACGGACAACCTCCCTTTGAAGATTATCGTTTACCTACCAAAGCAGAATGGGAATATGCTGCTCGTGGAGGTGTAATGCTGTCTATGTATCCTTGGGGAGGACCTTACACACGTAATAATACCGGTTGCTTTATCGCTAATTTTAAACCTTTAAGAGGTAATTACGGAAGCGATGGTGCTAACGAAACTATTGAGGTTGCATTGTTCTCACCAAACGAATGGGGATTGTATGATATGGCTGGTAATGTTGCCGAGTGGACATCAAATGCTTTTGATGAATCAGCATATACCTTTACACATGATTTAAATCCTGATTATGTATATAATGCACTGGCAGATGATCCTCCGGTATTGAAAAGAAAAGTTATTCGTGGTGGCTCTTGGAAAGATATTGGTTATTATTTGCAAGTAAGTACGCGAACTTATGAATATCAAGATACTGCTAAATCTTATGTAGGTTTCCGTTGTGTTCGTTCGTTTATGGGACGTGATGGTGCAGATTGGGATTTCAGTAAATTTAATTAAAATACTATATTTTTTTTATTTAATAGCTTTTTTATATATTTAGCTTCAAAAATCAATTCATTTATTAATTAAAAAACTTTTTAGATATGGGACTTGCTCAATTAACACAAAGTCATGGATGGAAAAACTTTATGGCCAAATTATATGGTTGGGGTGCATCAGTGGTAATTATTGGTGCTCTTTTTAAAATTCTTCACTGGCCGGGTGCAAACTATATGCTTATGGCAGGCTTAGGAACGGAAGCAATTATTTTCTTCTTTTCTGCTTTTGAGCCACTACATGAAGAGTTAGACTGGACATTGGTTTATCCACAATTAGCCGGATTAGACGAAGATGACGAAGTTGAATTTGCTTCAACATCAGGACCTAAAACTTCCGGTGAAGCATTAGCAAAATTTGATGAAATGCTTGAAAAATCAGGAGGGGCAGAACTATTTGCCAAGTTGGGTGATGGTTTAAGCAACCTGACGGAAAAAGTAGAACAAATGTCGGATATATCTGATGCCACTATTGCTACAAAAGAATTTTCTGAGAAAGTAAAAACAGCAGCTAATTCTGTTTCAGAATTTGGTGATGTTTCAAAACAATCTGCCGAGTCTTTAAGCTACTCAGTAGAAAACCTTTCTGACACGTTTTCTAAAACTGCCCAAGAAGTTTCTGAAAAGAATGGAAATGTAGTTTCTGCATACGAGCGTTTAGCAGATAGTATGGATATTGATTTTTCAGCACTGAAAGAAGGAAATAAAGTATATGCAGAACAAGTAAATACTTTAAATAAAAACCTTACTGCATTAAATGCCATTTTTGAACTTCAATTAAGTGATGCAGATTTGGATAAGATGATGGAAGATTTGAATGGTTCTGTTAAACAATCGGCTAAATATCATTCAGAAATTAAAAAATTAGGTGCCCGATTAGAAGCCTTGAATAACATTTACGGCAACATGCTTGCAGCAATGAATGTAAATGTTAATGATTAATTTTTCGTATTTTTAATTTTTAATCAAAAAAAGGACTAATTATGGGACATGGAAAAGAAACACCAAGGCAAAAGATGATAGGTATGATGTACCTTGTGCTTACTGCCTTGCTTGCACTGAATGTTTCTGCCGAAGTTCTTAATGCTTTTATTTTAATTGATAATAGTTTAAGGGCTACAACGGAGAATACAATCAGTAAGAATGGAGATATATATTCCAAATTTGAGGCTGCAGTAAAAGAAAACCCTGCAAAAACAAAAGTTTGGAAAGAAAAAGCAGATAAAGTAGGTGCAGAATCAAACAAGTTATATACAGATATAGACTCTTTAAAGTATTTGATTGTACGTACAGCTGATGGACCGGAAGGTCGTCCTGATAGTATTCAAAAAAAGGATGATACAAATGTTCCCGGTCAGATAATGATTACGGAGCGAGTGGATGGAAAAATGCGCGCAACAATTCTTAAAGAAGAAATTACTGCTTATCGGGATTTTTTAATAAGTTTGGTTGAAGATAAACCGGAAAATGCTCCTTTGATTAATACACTTAAACAAAATTTAAGTACGGATGATATTAAAGGACAGGGAGGAGATAAAGTTCCTTGGGAAGTTGCCAACTTTGAACATTTACCTATGGCAGGGGTAATTACCTTAATGTCTAAAATGCAGGCGGATATACGTAATGCAGAATCTGATGTATTAACATATTTGTTTGGTAAAATAGGCGGGACAGATATCCCGTTTAACAAAATAGAAGCAATAGTGAATGCTCCTACCAATTATGTTTTAAAAGGACAACCTTATAAAGCATATGTATTTATAGCTGCATATGACTCAACAGCTGCACCTACTATTAAGTTAAATTCGGGTACCACTTTGCCTGTTGACAATGGTAAGGGAGTTTTTACCGGTAACACTTCAACGCCAGGAATTAAAACTTTTGGTGGTGTTATTGAAATAAAAAACCCGAAAACGAAACAAATTAGAACTTTCCCCTTTACCAGTACTTATACGGTTGGTGAAGCAGCTTTGGTTGTATCCCCGACAAAAATGAATGTGTTTTATATCGGTGTGGATAATCCCGTAGATGTATCTGTACCAGGGATAGATCCTAACAAAGTTAAGGTTACAATTTCTAATGGTAGTATTCGTAAAAAGGGGAAAAGTTATACTGTTAGGGTAAAAAAAACAGGAAAAGTTTATATTTCTGCGAGTATTCAAACCGAGAGCGGAATGAAAAATATGGGGCGTAAGGTATTTCGTGTAAAAAGAGTACCCGATCCTGTTGCTTATATTGGAGATAAACGTAAAGGTTCTGTAACAAAAGGTTGGTTAGCTGCTCAATCAGGAATTAAAGCTGTTTTAAAAAACTTTGATTTTGATTTAAAATTTAGAGTAGTATATTTTAAGCTTTCCTATACAGATAAAGGATTTACAAAAGAAAAGGTCGTGAGAAGTAATAGTTTTGGCACCATTCGGTCTCAATTAAGAAAAATACCATCAGGAAAAAAAGTATATTTTGAGGATATACAAGCCGTTGGTCCTGACGGTTCAAAACGTGATTTAGGAACCTTAGTGCTAAGAGTAAAATAGTAATTTATATACCGGAGTAGCGAAATATTCTTTGCTGCTCTACGTTATTACTCTATAAGAGTTTAATTAAAAAAAAAATAATGAAAACAAAAGGATTAATCATCATTCTGCTGAGTTTTTTTGTGCTATTTCCCGATTTTATTAATGCACAAGATGTCTTGAATGGAGTTTATGTAAAAGAGAAAACCTTAAACAGAAAACCAGTACCCTATCAATATTTGCGAGAGGCAGATGTAATGTGGTCAAAGACTATTTGGAGGATGATTCCTATGCGTGAGAAAATGAATCACCCTTTATATTATCCGGAATCACCAATTGGCGACCGTATGAGTTTAATAGATTTGCTTTTATGGGGAGTTCGTAATCAGGGGCTTACAGCTTATGATGAAACTCCCGGTGATGAATTTGCTACGGTAATGACGGTGAAGGAGATTGAAGAGCGTTTTGATGCACAAACCGATACAATTTGGGTGGAAGATATTAATTCCGGCGAAATGATTCCGCAAGTTGTGGAAGGTGAAATTCGTTCGAAAGAAGTGAAAGCTTTTTTAGTTAAAGAGCTTTGGTTTTTTGACAAACAACGTTCAGTATTAGATGTGCGTATCATAGGTATTTGCCCAATTAGGGAATCAGTACGTGAAGGAGCAGAAGAAGAAGATGTTGAAGGTGGTGTGGATATGGAGGAAATCAAAAGAACCAAGTTGTTTTGGGTTTATTTTCCGGAAGCCAGAAAAATTTTAGCCAGTCATGAAGTTTTTAATCCTTATAATGATGCAGAAAGAAATTCGTTTGACGATATTTTCTTTAAGCGTTATTTTTCAAGTTATATTGTTCAGGAATCAAATGCATATAATAACCGTGCTATAAGTGAATATACCATTGGCTTAGAATCACTGCTGGAAGCTGAACGTATCAAAGAAAGTATTTTTAATTTTGAGCAAGATCTTTGGGAATACTAATTGATAAAAAAACTAATGTAAAAAGCAGTACCGTAATTGATACTGCTTTTTTTTTGAAAAATTTTAAAAAAAATATCAAAATTCTTTTTGTATGTAAAATATTTATTTACTTTTGCACACCGATAACCAAAGGTGCCATAGCTCAGTTGGTAGAGCACAGGACTGAAAATCCTGGTGTCCCTGGTTCAATTCCAGGTGGCACCACAAACCCGAAGTAAAGCTTCGGGTTTTGTTATTTTATACACCATTTTGAAAATTTATGAATTTCATTCTGATTTATAAACCAATAGGGAAATTTTATCTTCATCAAGAAGTTCATTTGCTATTTCTAATATTTGTTCAGAAGTAATTGCTTCAATTTTCCGAATTATTTCATTCAGACTATCTACTTTATTGAATAAAAGAAAACTGCGCCCCATGTTATAAGCCACACTTTCCTTGTTATCCATACCAATAGCCACTTGCCCGATGAGCTGTTTCTTTGCACGACTTAATTGAAGTGTACCCAATTTATTATTTTTCAGTTTATCAAACTCCTTAAAAATCAGTTTTAAACTTTTGTCAAACTTTTCTTTATCTGTTCCAAAATAAATAGTAAATACGCCTGTATCAGAATATCCAGTGTAATTTGATTCAATATCGTAAACAAAGCCGTTTCGTTCGCGAAGCGCCATGCTTAAACGCGAATTCATACTGTTTCCGCCCAATAAATTGTTTAATAAACTAAGGCTTGTGCGGCGTTTGTCCCATAGGTTATAAGCAGTTGTGCCTAAAACTGCATGAAATTGATAAAAACTTTTGTGGTGAAAAAGTTTTTGTGGTGTATAAATTATTTCTGTTGCGTTTTGTTTCTGTGTTCTTTTAGAAGGAATACCGGCAAAATATTTTTCGCACAAATACTTAAATTTATTAAAAGAAATATTCCCGAAAGAAAAAATTACCATTTTATCGGTCTTGTAATTTTCATCTTTAAAGCGGATTAAATCTTCTCTTTTATATTTTCTGATTTGTTTTTCATTGCCCAAGATATTTCTTCCAATAGCTTGGTCTTTAAAAATTAATTCTTCAAATTCATCAAAAATTAACTCGGCAGGACTGTCTTTATAGGAGTTTATTTCATCAATAATTACTTCTTTTTCTTTTATCTTAAAGTTTTAAAATAAATATTTTTAAAATGTTTTTCATTTTACTTCTTTTTTTTTTTCATGTTGTTGCAGATCACGGTGGATAAAGGCTGGAAGAGTGCTGTTTATTTTTGTTTGGGTGTATGGGTCAGTGATTTTATTTATTTAAATTTAGCCTATTTTGGATTGGGATTAGTGGGTGAGGGTATGCAATCCGATGCCTACCAATCTGCTATTGCGTATGTAGGTGCAATCATTCTAATCATTTTTGGTCTGGTCTCGTTTTTCAGTAAAGAAAAAACCAAACCTATTGGTGAAGAATCTTTACAAACAAAGAATATTGTGCTACTCAGCCTAAAAGGATTTGCCGTGAATACCCTCAATCCCTTTTTATTTATTTTTTGGCTGGGTGTCATCGCTAGCGTTGGATTAGATCCAAATAACCGAGAGGCTTTTTGGTTTTTTGTACTTGGTTTTATTGGCACTATTATTTTGACAGACTTAATAAAGGTCTATCTTGCCAAAATTATTCGGGATAAGTTACGTCCCATTCATTTAGTTTACTTTCGTAAAATAGCCGGTATTATTTTAATTGGCTTTGGGCTGGCTTTGTTGTGGCGGTAAATCATATACCTAATCCCTCCTCCGAGCAGCAATCGAGGATACCGATAGCTGCTATCAGCAACAAGCAACCGAGGAAGCGAAGAACCGAGCCATCACTTTAATAACAAAAAAAAGACGAAAAAAA
>JAKIUH010000228.1 GCA_021647685.1 Bacteroidales bacterium | reverse complement strand
AAAGGGTCTTTAATGTCAAAAGTTGCATATTCTTTTTTTAGTTTCCATGTTTTGTAATAGTCGCTCAAACGCATTTTTCCTTTAATGATTTCTGTAAAAACAATATAGAAATCGGTTAATTGTTCAACCCAGGCAACATTTATCTTTGTATTGGCTATTGGCTTTATGTTTTTTCCTTGCAGGTCATCAATCATCATTTTTATTAGGTTTATGCCTACAATGTTTGCCATTGAGTGCCATTTCCATGTACGCGGGTTTATTTCAATAAGTTTGTAATCGTTTGATTTTGCATCGTACATAAATTCCACTTCGGATAAACCGGTATAATTAATGTGTTTTAAGAATTTTTTTGCTAATTCTTCCACTCTATCATTGATAACACTAATTACAAAGGTAGTAGCAACTCCAAAATCCATAGGTTTTTGACGAATACGGTTGGCAACAAAACTTCCTAAAACTTCTCCGTTTTTTGCATAAGATGCAAAAGAATATAAGTTTTTAGCTCCGCCATCCAACATTTCTTGAACAATAATCTCATTCTTATCAATAATTTTAATGGCTCTACGGTAGTTTACAATTAGCTCATTTTTTGTTGTGCACTTGAATACTTTTTTTCCTGATTTTGCATAAAAATCATGCATTACCGCCGGCTTTATAATTACGGGGTATTTTATTTTTTCACTGATCTCCAAAAGCTCTTTTTCATTATCAGGGAAATAACTTTCAGGAATCGGAATGCCTGCATTTACTGCTGCCTTGTATGTTTTTCGTTTATTAAATGCAATTTGTGTTATTTCTTCGGGTGGAATCGATAAAAAATATTTTTGATTTAATTTTTCATAATTTTCGGATAAAAAACCAACCAAGGCATCGTTTGTTGGGACAAGTAAGGCTTTTTTACTTTCAATTTTATCCTGTAAAAGAATTTGTAACAGATGCTTTGTGTTTTTAAACTTTACAAACTTATTACAGGTATTTGAAAAACGGGCTACGCTTAAACTGCTTTTATTAAAAAGTGTAACCTTGTAGCCTTGTCGGGCAGCATTACGCGAAACCCCTAATCCTTGAATATGATTTCCTAATATATAGATATCTGTTATCATGCTCTTTTTCTTACCAATATTTTTTTTATCTGATTTTTTAAGCCTTGCCAAATCATTATTTTCATCCATTCAATGTTCCCGTCAGCCCAATTATGCGGATGAGTGCTAATCATTAATTCATTGGGCAACTTTTTGTTTTGTAAAAGTCTGATAATATCATTAGTACTGTTTACTTGAAATTGAAAATCGGTACTTACTTTATCGCGTAATGTAACTGTTTCATTATTCCAACTGCGGCTTGCATCCGTTAAATAAAAGATTTTATTGAAATCCAAATCAAAATACGGTTCGGCAATTATTTGAAAATCAGCGTAGTTGTGTTTTTGCCATAATGCGCGGTTATCAAATTTTGACATAGGGCTTCCGTGCATACACATTGTTTTGACAGGGTAAAATCTCCGGAAGTTTTCCAGATGTTTTTCAAACAATTCGAGTGCTTGTTTTTCATTGCCTTTGCTTATCGATAAATCCTCATAATGATAACCTAACTCATGATTCAGATTTACAATTTCTCGGATGGATTTTTCATCATAACTTTCGGATACTACTCGGTAATAATAACTTGCACGGATATTCAGCTTGTTTTCAAGAAGTGCCATTTTAACAGCATTCCCGGGAGCCCTGTCCACATCGTGGCGTAAAACGACTAATTTTTCCGGTAGTTTTTCAGAGAAATATTCTTCAAAAGTAATAAATTGATATTTTGCATTTTTTAATGCCAATAACAATTCTTTATACATTGATAATGTGAAATCATGCATTTAGTTTTTAGTTTTTTGTGGTTTTAATGTTTTTGTAAAAATACTATTTAATTTTCAATCCAATTCATCATACTCATTTTCTGTTTTGAATTTTTGACCAAATTGTATTCTTTTTGTGCCAAGTGCAAAGAATTTTTAGAGCATTGGACATAAATGCGCTCGGAACTACTTAGGTTTTCTACGGCATTTACAATTTGTTCTGAGTTTTTTTCGTTAATTAAAAAGCCGTTGTATTCGTTGATGCAAATTTCGGGTATGCCTGAAATGTTTGTACTGATTATTGGAATACCATAAGCAATTGCTTCCATTAAAACTACAGGAATACCGTCCATATCGTCCTTTGTACGTATAGAAGGAAGCACAAAAATATCTGTTTGCATATAAAAATCAATCTTTTTTTGGTCGCGTATTTTACCCAATATATTTACCTGCTCTTTTAAATTATTTTTTTGAACAAAGTCTTTTATCATTTGCATATAATCCCCGTCACCGGCAATGCTTAGTAAATATTTATCCGGATTATTCCGGTGAAGTTCTAAAAAAGCCGCTAATAAATAAGGAATTCCTTTTTTTTCTTCTAAATTAGAAATGAAACCTATTTTTACTTTTTTTACAGGGTATTTTTTACTTTTTTGCTTTTCCGGTAAAGCAACACCCAGCCTTGATAATTTAATTTTTTCTGATTTTAAATTTTTAAAATGATTTTTTACATAATGGATGTTAAATTCAGAAATACTAAAACTATTAATCGAATTATTTACTAAACCTGTAAACCAGCGGTTGTTAAAATAAATATCATGGGCATGAAAAGTGAAATAATAATCAATTTTGTAAAATTTATGAATAAGAAACGAAACAATTGCCGCTTGCGAAGCAAATTGCGCATGAATACTTTGAATATTTTTTAATATATTTTTATCCAGTATCAAAAACCAATACATCGAATTTAATGTCCAAATAAAATTTTGCTTTCCTAAAAATTTATTTAAGTTTTTAATTGCCAAAAGTTTTAAAAGAATGAATAATTTTACATTAAATTTAAACTTAAAAGGTTTTACATGATATTCTATTCCGTTTTTTTTCAGTATTTCCATATCGTTCCGGTAAAATTCGGGTATATTCCTAAGGAATATAATTTTGAATTTTTCAAAATGCGAAAAAGCAATTAGCTCTTCCATCATCCACGGAGCAAGACTTTTAATAATATACAATTTTTGTTTACGCTTCATATTTGTTAAATCATGCTAATTCTAATTTGTTTTCTTTCATCCAAATTTGTAAAGAAATCAATTTGTTAAATTCTTTCATTCCAAGGGGGAAATTTTTTGTGATTTCTTCATTATCAAATAATACATTGTACTTTTTTATTTGGTTTTTTCTTTGCTCATAGAAGTTTTGCATTAAATCGGTATTATTAAATATTCCTATTTTTTTAATTTTTCGTCTTAAATAAATGTATTGACCGATAAGTAAGGGCAAATAAATTTTACTTAGCAAATATTTGGGTTTATATGCGTGTGTTGTCGGGATATTGTTCAGTTGCTTATTATTCATTTGCATGATTTGTGCATAAAACTTATGAATTTTAAGATTATCAAATAAATTTTTCTTTTTACCCCAATTATATAACCAAGGGAAAGGGGTTTTTAATAATAGCTCAATAAATTCTATATCCATATAAGGATGTAAGTTTTCTACAAATAAGCGTTCGGCTTTAATCTCTTTCATAAAATATTTGCGCATACCCCAACCCACCATATAAAAGAAATATTTTTGTGCCTCATTGTGGCGATTGTTTATATATGGGTTTTCTTTTAAGTCATTAAATATATCGTTTTGATATATTTTTAGCAGATTTTTATTTATACATCCATTTTTAATAGCTTTTTCAATGATTTGTTTGTAGGTATCTTCCAAGTTCTCGGTAAAAAGCAATGATTGTATGTTTTTATCAATATATCCGCCCAAACTTGTGGGACGTTTAATCAGCTCGCTGCCAAATAAGCCTGTAAGAATATAATCAAAATCTTTTCCGATGTCTTTGAATGCATGAATATAGTTTGCACGGCTCATTTCTACCATGCCATCGCCAACTTTAATGGCAGTAAGTGCATTATCGGGGAAATTTTCGGCAAAACGATGGTCTAAAATAAAGGGGTTAAAATTTAAGTTTAATTTTTTTGCTACTTTTTTTGCAAATTTTATATCATAACTGCCTTTCACTCCGTAGCTGTAATAATAGCCGCTGTTATGCTTACCGTTTAACAATGCAAGGTTTGTGCGTGAGTCATATCCGCCGGTTAATGCAAAAGCTGTTTTTTCAGGTTCGGAAAGGTAGGCAGCCAGATTTTTTTTCAATAAATCATTAATCTGAATAAAACTTTCTTGTTCATTTAATTCCGGATTTTTTTTGTTAAAAGCACTGAAAATATTCCAATATTGTTCAATGTATAATTGATTATCTTTATATTCAAAATACGAAGCCGGCTGTAAGCATTTTATATTTTTTATAAATGTTTCATCGCTTAGTATAAAATCAAACAATGCATATTCTAATACCGCTTTTGTGTTTATGGTTGAAAAATCTTTTGGCGAATGTTTAATAAATGCCGATAATGAGTTTGAAACTAATAATTTACCTTTTTGTTGCGCATAAAATACGGTGCGGATATTTAGCTCATCGGTAAAGATATTTAATGTGTTTGATTTTAAATGTTTGATTATTAATGCGTAAGAGCCTTTTATTTGCTTGGTAATGTTTTCTTTTGTTGCTTTGAAGATTTTCAAAACATCTTTTGCAAATAAACGTTCTACAGGCTTATCTAGCTCCCCCGCGCGCGTAAAACAATATCCGAAAATAAATACTATATATTCATCATCTTGCATTACTTCGAGGAAATTTTTATCTTTTCCGTAAACCAAAGCATTTATTCCGGGCATATTTATTTCCAGATAATGACAATGGTTTTTATTGCAAACTTTAGTCGAATAAAATAAGTCTTTATCCAACAATCTTGTGTTCAAATCATTTCCCGTTTCTATAAAAAAATCAAACATTTAATTTCAGGTTTAGTTTATTTCTTCCGGATGATTAAATCCAAACTTTTGTCGTAAAATCCATCGTGTAAACCGGGATATGCTCCTTTTAAAAAGGATTTGAATTTCCGTTCCGTTTTGGGTAATTTTAGCAATTGATATTTTTCAAAAGCTATTTTACTGCTTACAATATCCAGTTTTTTAGCATCACCCATGCACAAATCAAATTCATGATAACTCAAACCTCTTCCTCTACGCAAAAAATGCAGTTGCTCAGCAGCATCATATTTACGATAAACACTTGAAAGCTCATTACGCGGACTAAATTTTGAATATTTTATGGCTAAATCATCAGGAAGCCACTGAAAAAATGGCAAACCCGAAGTATGCCCGTCAAAATACCAAAGCCGGTTTGGTGTTTCCAATACTATCCAAAGCCCGCCTTCATTAAGTAAATCCCAGGTTTCTTTCATCGCAATCATTCGTTCTTCATGAATCATATGTTCAATAGTGGCAAAAAATATGATAAAATCAAAACTGCCTTTCGGATAATTTTTATGTACTTCGGCAGCATTCATGTATTTCAGCTCAATATCCAAACCATAGGCATTTTTTCGGTCTTCGGCAACTTTCAAGGCATCTGCATCCAAATCAATTCCGGTAACTTTTGCTCCTTGTTCAGCCAAAGCAATGGTTGATGAACCGGTGCCGCAACCTATTTCCAGAATTTTTTTTCCTTTTAAAGGCATTGCTGCATCTAACCAAGGGATAATTCTTGCCCGGTCATGTTCTAAGCGATTAATCAAATGGTCTTGTAAATCTATTTTATAGGCTTCGGGTGTAAATTTATCTTCACTGCGCCAGCCTTTGTGAAAATTGGTACGAATAGACTGTTCAATTTCGTCCATTTTGTTTTTATCCAAATATATGCTGTTCTTTTTCAGGTGTTCAGGCACCGAAAAAACAATATTTTTAATCTTTTGTTTGATGTTTTGTTTTAAACTCATAGTTTATTTATTATTTGCTCATAATTGCTTTAATTGGGTCTTTCTTTCATTACTTTTGCAGGAATACCCGTTGCAATAGCATACTCGGGAATATCTTTGGTAACTATCGAACCGGCTCCAATAATTGCTCCCTTCCCGATTTTTACACCCGGAAGTACCACAACATTTGCACCCAGCCAAACATCATCTTCTATAATCACATCGCGTTCATAAGGCGGATAAGAGCGGACAGTATTTCTGCCTTTTACATCGTATTTTGATGCAATTATGGTAACCCCGGGTCCTGTGAGGCAATCTTTACCGATAATTACTTTTGCCTTATCTCCTGCCCAAATCATGCAATTACGGTTTATGTTGCTTCTGTCGCCGATGCTGATGTTCTGCGGATGATTAAAACGTGCCGAAGCGCTTACAGGTGTATTTTTCCCTCGGTTCATTACGCGCAGTGCATAAGCATTTTCCAATGTTAATTCAGCCAAAAAATCAAAGGCTTGCCGCCAAAATATTCCTGTGAAAATATTAAGTAATACACGACCAATTAGTTTTAGTTTTTTCATTTTTTTTAAATGCTGTATGGTATTAGAATTTTGAATCATTCATAATTGCTAAATATTTATTTTCCGAAATATTCTCGTTTAACCATGCTGTATATTCTTGCATGGTGCATACCCATATTTCATTATTTTTTTCATTAATATATTTAAAAACTTCGGGCATTATTTCTGTTAAAAATTGGTTTGAAAACGAAGGATGAAACCAAAAATGACAGCTTGTATGATTTTTTATTGCTCTGTCTATAATTTTTTTGTACCGGTAAATATGATATTCCATTGACCAATTGGGACGAATATCAAACTCAACGGTACTTTTATGTTCCCATAATCCGTCTTTTTTTCTTGCCGGATGCCCAAGCGTATTGGTGTAATTGCTCCGGTATGAGCTAAATCCCAAATCTTTCAAGTAATCAATATTTCCTAATGTGTGTCCCGGAAAAACAAAAGATTTTAAATTAATATTGTTTTGTTTTGCTAATCTGCGGCATTCGTTCAGTTCCGATTTAAAAACTTCCGGTGAACAAACTTTTTCTCTGCAATCAATATGCGAAAAAGTGTGGCATGCTATTTCATGTTTGGTTTTGGCATTTTTAATACTTTGTATTAAATCCGGAGCATACCATTCAGGGGCTTGGTTTACATTGGAACAAGGGTCGGCATCAAACCAGTCGCCTTGATTGTATTTCCAGTAGGGGCT
>JAKIUH010000227.1 GCA_021647685.1 Bacteroidales bacterium | reverse complement strand
CGAACAACAGCCTGAACTGCAAAGTGGTTCCACTGTAGGTGATATTGAAGCAGGCGGTGCTGCAAGCTGTGTCACAAACTGTGACGAGCCTTCCATACAGGATGAAACAAACGGCACCGATATAACAAAAGAGCCGATGATACAAAAAGCCATAGAGATGTTTGAGGCAAAAAAGGTAACCGTACAGTCAAAAATCTAGTCAAAAAATATTTCATTGCAGCACAAATCTTTTTGATGGCAATATTCCAATACCTCAACAAAAGGGGTAGAATTTCTTTTTTTGATTGTTGCAAATTTTGATTGGGAAATATTTAGTAGATTTGCCACATCTTTGTCATAGACTTTAGCCTTTGAACCATTTGCAATATGCTCTTTTAAAACTTCTATAATCGTTCGAAAATCTCTCATTCTTACTCCTAAGAGCAACAATATAACCAAGAAAAATCAAGAAAGCTAAAAATATGTCAATTTGTTAACATATTTTATACCCTACTCCGCGGACTGTTTGTATATAGTCTTTTGACTTGTCCGGGTCTATCTTCTCTTTGAGCCTGTTGATGGCAACATTAACAGTCTTGTACTGGTGGTTTTCACTGTCACCCCAAACATTTTCAAGCAGATAATCCCTGTCAAGTACACTGTTTTTATTTAAAATAAATTCACTTAAAAGATCAAATTCAAGCTTTGTCACATCAACAGGTCTTCCGTCTACATGTAATGTTCGGCTGCCTTTGTCAAGCAGTAAATCTCTAAAAAGCAATTTTGAATTTTCAAAAGTATTAGTTTTTAGGCTTTTCACCATAAATTATTACTGAACCTGCTATTTCTTTTAATACGGGTATTTTTTCACCTATCTCACCTGTTTTTTTTACAAAAGGTATTAAAATTTTAGGAACAGAAGGATGTAAAAAATCGTAAGGAAAGATTTTTATTTTCTGAAAGCCAGTTTTTTGCATTAATTTTTTAAAATGCCAACGGACAATTGCTGTTTCATCAGGTGAATCACCCATCCATTTTTTGATTACGGGAATGTTTTTTTGTATAAAAATTTGAGGGTTAATCATATTTGGTTCCGCAAATATTAGTTTTCCTTTAGGTTTAAGTACACGTATAATTTCTGTCAAAGATTTCTCAAAATCCAAATGATGAAGAATTGAACTTCCGTAAACAACATCAAAAGAATTATCTTTAAAACTCAGAGCCATTGCATCTTCTATTTTAAAATTTACTTTTGGTAACTTTTCTTTTGCTTGAGTTAATAAATCTTCTGAAATATCAATTGCTGTAATTTGGGCTTTGGTCATTTCATAAACCTTATTTGTAAATATTCCTGTACCGCAACCTATTTCTAATACTTTTGATTGTGCATTGAGATTAGCTAAGTTTATGAAATAATTAGCTCTTCTTTGTGCTCTAACTTGCCCTGCAGGGCTTGTCCAACCCCAAATATCTTCTGCTTTTTCGCTTAATTTTTTTCCATGCTCTATTTCGTTGGCAACTTTTGTTTCAAGTTTTGTCATAGTCGATATGAATAATTTTTATACGTAATAATTACAAAGATAAAAACTTATTAAAAAAAGAGTTTTTACTGATGTTTTTTTATAAAGATTAAGGTAATATCTGTAAATTTGCTTTTTGATAAAAAGAAAAATATTGCCGGTATGCAGACTTTTGAACAAATAATGACCGATTTGAAAAACCGGATTTTTCAACCTATATATTTTTTAATGGGTGCTGAATCGTTTTATATTGATAAAATTACGGATTATATACACGATAATGTTCTGAAAGAAGCGGAAAAAGCATTTAATCAAACGGTGGTTTACGGGCGTGATGTAAGCGCAAAAGATATAGATAATTTAGCACGTCGCTATCCGATGATGGCAAGTCATCAGGTAATTATTGTTAAAGAGGCACAAGCGGTGAAGGATTTGGATAAACTGGTGTTTTATGCAAGTAAACCATTAAAATCTACCATTTTAGTACTTAACTATAAGTATAAAACATTAGCTAAAAACAAAAAACTGTATAAAGAAATTGCCAAAAACGGATTAATTTTTGAATCGAAAAAACTTTATGATAATCAAGTGCCGGCATGGATTAATAAATACTTAAAAACCAAAAAGTTTACCATTGAACCTGTTGCATCGGCACTATTAAATGAATATCTTGGAACCGATTTGAGCAAAATATCTAATGAGTTGGATAAATTAATGATTAGCTTACCCGAAGGCTCAAAAATCACTTCAAAAGATATTGAAGAAAATATTGGGATTAGTAAAGACTATAATGTTTTTGAGTTGCAAAATGCCATTGGACAAAAAAATGTATTAAAAGTAAACCGTATTATTGACCATTTTGGAAAAAATCAGAAAGAAAATCCGATAATTTTAACTATAAATTCATTGTTTCACTATTTTAAAAAAATTTTAATTTACCATTTCTTAAAGACAAAAGATAATCGCAGTGTGGCTGCTGCTTTGCAAATTAATCCTTATTTTGTAAAAGATTATCAAACTGCTGCCCGAAAGTATAATCCTAAGAAAGTGGTTTATATTATTTCCAAATTGCGTGAATATGATTTAAAATCAAAAGGTTTGGGTAACCAAAGTGCTACTCCTGCTGATTTACTGCGCGAATTAATGTTTTTGATTTTGCATTAGCTTATTATTTTTTAAATTGCGAACCGTCTGAGTGGGCTTTCATTTTTCGAAAGCCTGCTATCCACATATATATCAAAAACGGAATAAACAAAAGTAATAACCATCCACTTTGCGACATTAATATGAAATCATAAATACCGTGTAGGATTATTGGAACAATTAATGCCATTTTTAGATAATACAAGCTCTTTTTTTCTAAAAAACGTGCCAGACCAAAATAATAGCCCATAGCCACACCAAACAGAGCATGACCGGGAACAGCCGTTAATGCTCGCAGAATGCCTACACCATGTCCGCTTCCCAATACATAAAGTACGTTTTCTACCATTGCAAAGCCCATTGAAATATATACTGCGTATATAATACCGTCAAAAAATTCATTAAAGTTTTTATTTTTCCAAATTAATATCCAAAAAACAAGATATTTAAAAACTTCTTCGGTAAAAGAGGCAACCACAAATGCATCGTAAAATGCTTGTTTAATAGTTGAATCACTGTGAAATAACTCACCAAGAAATACTTCAATAAAATAAATGGGAATAACCGTTATTGCACCTCCTGCAACTGCTTTAATTAATAGTTTTTTTGGTTCTTTTTCATATTTATCGCGGTAGTTTAAATAAATAAGGATAAGAATAATAGGAGTTATGGCAATGGTTAAAAGTCTCATAATTATTTATATCTTTCGTAAAAAACTATATCGCTAATTTTTTTTCGTTTTTTTTCGTGTCTATTTACATCCGGTTTATCCACAGGGTATCCTAAAGGCAAAATGGCAATTGGTTCAATATATTCCGGCAAGTTAAGCAATTTACTTGTTTTTTCTTTATCAAAATTACACACCCAACAAGTGGCTAATCCTTGTTGTGCAGCTGCTAATGTCATGTGGTCGGTAGCTATAGCAACATCAATATCGGTATGGTCTTTCCCGTCTGATGAACGTTTCCATGCTTGCAGGTGATTTCCGCAAATGATGATATAAACAGGTGCCGAATTAAACCATTCGCGATGATAACATTGGCGTAAGGCATCCCGATTTTCATCTTTTACCACAATAAAAACCCAAGGTTGTGCATTATTTGCCGATGGTGCAATTCTGCCGGCTTCTAAAATATAATTCAATTTTTCTTCTTCTACTTGGCGCGATTGATATTTACGGGACGAATATCTTAACTTTGCAAGTTCCAAAAAATCCATAGAAAAGCTATTTTTTGTTTCACACGATAAATATACAATATAAATTGTATTTTTGTATCAAATTAGTGCCAATATTCATAAAAAATTAGAAATTAATACCTAAAATATAGGTAATACTGATGTCGCGTTGAAAAATGAAAACATTCTTACAAGAAACCGCCGAAGATATTATTGCCCGATACGGTGAAAATTTGGATAAAATACAAATAGTGTTGCCCAATAAGCGAACCGGTTATTTTTTTCAAAATACTTTTTCAAGAATTATTCAAAAAACGGTTTGGTCACCTACCATTATAACTATTCAACAATATATATCAAAACTTAGCAGGATTCAAAAAGTTGATAAAATTGCTTCGATTTTTATGCTCTATAAATCATTTAAAGCCGTAGATAATGATTTTTCAATGGATTTTGATGCTTTTTATGCTTTAGGCGAACTTATTTTGAATGACTTTAATGAAGTGGACAGTTATTTGGTTGATGTAAATCAGATATTTACCAATATAAAAGACTTGCACGAAATTGACCAAAAATACAGTCATTTAAGCGAAGAACAAATTGAAATTATACGTAAATATTGGATAAATTTTTCGCCTCAAGACATGAGCAAGGAAAAAGAAAAATTTATTCGACTTTGGAACTTATTACCCGGGGTATATAAACATTTTACCGAAAATTTACTAAGCAATAATTTGGCTTACGAAGGTTTAATTTACCGGCAAATTGCTCAAAATATTAATGAAAATATCTTACCGCCAAACGAGCAAAATATTTTATTTGTCGGGTTTAATGCTTTAAATGCAGCACAGAAAAAACTGTTTAAATATTTAAAAAACTCAGGTAAAGCTGATTTTTATTGGGATACGGATAGTTATTATCATTTAAACCCAATACAAGAAGCCGGTGATTTTTTGCGTATTAATTTTGATATTCTGAATGAGCCTAAAGAAAAAATTGCTCATAATTTCACCCTTCCCGGTAAAAAAATTCAATTGTTTGGCGTTCCCGGAAATGTTGGGCAGGCAAAAGTGATTAGTCGTATTTTAAAAAAATATTGCAATTGGGAACAAATTAAGAAAAATCCTGAGAATACGGTAATTGTGCTCACCGATGAAAGTATGCTTTTTCCTGTTTTAAACTCCTTGCCCGATGAAATTCCTACATTTAATATTACAATGGGCTTTCCTTTGGCTAATTCATCTCTTTATTCGCTGATATTGTTTTTCTTGCGCATCCGTCAATCCATAAAACGCAAAGGAGGAGCTAAGCCGGTTTTTTATTATAAAGATGTCATGGCATTTTTAAATCATCCTTTTATTTATCCTGCCTATAAAAAAACTGCTCAAAAAATTATTAATACACTTAAAAAATCGCAGATTGCTTATGTAAATCAAAGTTTATTGTTGCAAGATAAAGTAGAATTGTTTGATTTGGTTTTTACCCCTATTGCAGATGACGCAAAACCCGATGCTTTATTAACACGTTTATTGAATGTTTTATTTATCGTATTTAACAATTTGCCGAAAGACAAAAAAGGTTCCGTTGAGGAAGAATTTATTTATCAAAGCTATGTGAGTATTAAACGCCTGCAAGAATTGTTTGAAAAATATGCCGGTGATATAGAATTCAGTCAAGAATTGATTATCCGTATTTTAAAGCAGCTACTGGCTAATGTCAGGGTGCCTTTTGAAAGTAAATCAACCGCAGGAATGCAAATAATGGGTTTGATTGAAACCCGTAATATTGATTTTGATACCGTTGTTTTACTTAATGCAAATGAGGGTATTCTGCCAAATTTAAATCGTGCTCCCAGTTTAATCTCTGAAAGTATGCGACATGCATTCGGATTGCCTGTGTTAAAATATCAAGATGCTATTTTCGGGTATTTTTTTTACAGGCTTTTACAGCGTGCAAAAAATATAAACATAGTTTATAATAATCTTACAGGGACAAGTAATGCCGGTGAACTCAGCCGGTATGTGCAACAAATTAGGCAAGAAGCAAATATTGAATTTCACGAGTTTCAGTTGTCGCAACAATTAGAAACATCCGTTAAACATCAAATTATTATTGAAAAAGACTCAAAAGTACAATCTATTTTAAACGAGTATTTTAATATTGATACCGCTAAGCCGAAAATGTTTACCCCATCGGCAATTGATACATATTTATCTTGCTCTTTGAAATTTTATTTTCGTTACCTTGCCAAAATAAAAGAGCCCGATACGGTGGACGAGGAGTTTAGCCCTATTGATCTTGGAAATATTATTCATGCGGTAATGGAGAATATTTATAAAAGTATTCTTGAAAAAAATAAAAACTCCTTGATTACTTTAAATGATATAAAGCTAATTTATAAAAAAGTACCGCAATTTGTAGAGCAGTCTTTTAAAGAGTATTACGGAAAATCGGAGTATGCCGGTTTTGAATTTACAGGTAATTTATTGGTTATAAAAGAGGTAATTATTAAATATGTGAAATCAATATTAAGTGTAGATGAAAAATATGCTCCTTTTGACATTGTTCAATTAGAAGAAGATTATGCATTTAAATCTGTATTTGATATTATTCACGAGAACGAGAACAAGAAAGTACTATTGAGCGGAATAATTGACCGTATTGACAAAAAGAACGGTATTTACCGGATTATCGACTACAAAACAGGTAAAGCCGAAAAAATATTTAAAGATTTTGAACAATTATTTAGCGAAAAAATTAGTACACGAAAAAAAGCGGTATTTCAATTATTTATTTACGGATTATTGTTTAAAAATAAGGATAAATTCAAAGCCAAACCCGTTATTCCGGGAATTTATGATTTGCGAGGTATGCACAAAGAAAATTTTAGTGCCGAACTGTTTCTGGGTTTATCAAAAGATAAGAAAGTTGTTGATTCTGATAGCTTTAATAAGCATTTAGATGAATTTAAAATTTTATTAAAAGAAAAATTATCTGAAATTTTTAACAAAGACATTCCTTTCAAACAAACGGAAGAGCCTGAAAACTGTACCTATTGTCCGTATAAAGATATTTGTTCGGTAGAAACATAATCAAAAAAAAGTAAAAATTTTTGTCCCAACTTTTTTGTGCATTTAAAAAATACTTTTACCTTTGCAGCGCTTTAAACAAAAAGTATGACTCGTTAGCTCAGTTGGTAGAGCAACGCCCTTTTAAGGCGTGGGTCCTGCGTTCGAGCCGCAGACGGGTCACACAAATATTTTAAAATGTTAAAAGCAAGACTCGTTAGCTCAGTTGGTAGAACAACGCCCTTTTAAGGCGTGGGTCCTTCGCTCGAGCCACAGAC
>JAKIUH010000226.1 GCA_021647685.1 Bacteroidales bacterium | reverse complement strand
GCGATTACTACTTTTAAAAAAAATCATAAAGGAAGTATTCCTACTTTTATGAATTCTCAAAAAGAAAATACAGTTATAGACTTTACAAATATTCAACTTATTTCGAATGATACATCAAAACGCTTTAAATACGAAGATGAGTCGTTGTTTAATAATGATAGTTTAGTTAATATTTTCTATAACAGTGATTTTCAATATGGTTTAAAATTTTGGGATAGCAACACTACCGACACTATCATTCATAATATTGTAAAAACTGAGTGGGGAAACACAATAGAAGTTAGCAGGAAGAACGGAACTGGTTATTGGCCACTTATTTATACAGGAAGACCAATATTTTTTCATAAAGGTCAAAAATATACTTTTAAGTTTCATTTTAGAACGATTAAAGGCAAAGGAAGACCTTTCCAAATAGGATGGGCATATAAAGAAAATGATAAAGTGTTGTATTATATTAAAGTTAAAACATACCCTTTACCCAATAATTGGAAACTGGGAGTAGCCTCCTATACTTTTAAAGAAAATCATTATAAAAATACTCCACTTTTTATGAATTCGCAACAAGCCAATACAACTTTGCAGTTTGCAAATATTGAATTATTAACAGACTCTGCTTTTATTGATTCTGCTTTTGTTGACCAAAATATAGAAAAAGTTAAAGCAATTCGAGAAAAAGAGTTATTACGGTTGCAAAAGTATGATAGTACAGATAGATTATTTGCACCCCGAACACTTCGTTGGAAATATGCTTGGACTCTTTTTCAAAAATATAATTTTATTCAAAAAACATTCGGGAATGGTTTTGCTTATCTGAATATATTTGGTGAAAAATTCAAAGAACAAAATAATGAGCTACGACCTGATTACCCTCACAATCCCATATTATCAGCCCTGCTATATTCAGGATTAACAGGAGCATTGTATTATCTTTACTTTTTAGGTTTAGTTTTTTGGTACTATTGGAAATACAGAAAACATCATTTAATCTTTTTTATATTATTTTTAGTAAGCTTTTTCTTTGTGTTTCTTAGCGGAAACTCACATTTCTCAGTACCTATTTTTGCTATTTTATCTATGGTACCATTTATTACAAGATATTTAATAAAAATAAAAGAAACACAAAATAGCCAAAAATAAATATATATTTTTGCATTAAAATACAACAATAAATAATGAAAAAAACAAATATAGCCATAACCGGAGCCAACAGTTTTATAGGTAGAAACTTTAAAGAATCTTTTAACAATCACTATAATATTACAGAAATTGATGTAAAAAACCGGACAATTGATGAAATAAATTTCAACACTTTTGATGTTGTATATCATGTGGCTGCTATTGTACACTCTTCAAATAAGATTTCAAAAGAAATATATTTTAAAGTAAATAGCAATTTACCTTTCCAAATAGCCCAAAAAGCTAAGAAACAAGGAGTAAAACAGTTTATATTTATGAGTTCGATAAAAGTTTTTGGCGAAAACACAAATAATCAAGCTTTTAACCTTGAAACCCAACCAGACCCTACGGATAATTACGGAGCAAGTAAATTGGATGCCGAATTAAAATTGCAAACATTAAATGATGAAAATTTTAAAATTGCAATTATTCGTCCTCCACTTGTTTACGGTGCAGGCGTAAAGGCAAATATGCAGTCTCTATTATCTTTTGTGAAAATATCCCCTATTATACCTTTAACTCCTTTTGAAAACAAACGTTCATATATTTATATTAATAATTTGATTGATTTTATAAATCTTATAATTGAAAAACAAGCATCAGGAATATTTTTACCATCAGATGGTACCCCCTTTTCAACAAACGATATTCTTAAAACCTTTATAAAGCAAAGCAAAAAAAATAAAATTTGTATAACACTCCCTCAATTTTTTATGAAAATATTAAAATACATTGCTCCTGTTAAATACAATAAAATGTGGGGTAATTTAGAAGTGAACAGCCGCGCATCATTTGAGCAAATAAACTTTACACCCAAATATTCAATTAACGAAGGAATGAGTAAAATGGCAAATGACTTTTACAAGCAAAATAAATAAGTATTCTATAACACAAGCTAATGAAAAAAATATTCAAATATGACCTGTTTAAAAATACTTTGGTATTAGCCTCAGGCACAATTACAGCCCAGTTAATACCCTTAGTTATGCAGCCGGTTTTAAAACGTATTTATACACCGGAAGATTTTGGCGTATTTGAAGTATATTACAGAATACTGAGTATTCTGGCAGCAATCATAACACTAAAATACGAATTAGGAATTGTACAACAAAAAAACAAAAAACACGCAGAAACATTATTTATCCTTACTGTAATAAACGGTTTTATAATAACAATAATATTGTCTATATTATACTCCTTATTTAGTGATAAAATACTTTACATATTAAAAATACCCGGTAAGTTTTATTATATTTTCTATATACTATTTTTGAGTGCGTTCTTTTTTGCACTTTCCACATCATCAAATTACCTTTTATTACGTAAAGAAAAATTTAAGATTATTACTATAAGCAAAATCATAAGAAGAATAGCAGAGGGAATTGTTCAGTCGTTTAGTTTAATAAAGCATATACCTTATTTATTGTTTATCGGAGATTTAATTGGAAACATTAGTTATGTAATTAATTCAATAAAAAATTACCATTTCAAAAAAGAAGAAATAAAAAACATTTTAAATTTAAAGAGAATAACGCTTAGCTATCGAAATAATTTTCATTTGGCTAAATATAATGTACTCCCAAACCTACTAAATGCTTTTGTTTTAAGCTCATTAACATTTCTTACTTTAAGCAACTTTGCCATTAATACAGTAGGTTACCTTGAATTGGCTTTAAAAATACTTTTAATACCCAGCTCAATGGTTTCAGTCGCTGTAGGACAAGGATTATTACAGAAAGTATCGGCAAATAAAAATCGTAACAAATCGGTAAAACATGATTTATTGATTGTAATTACCGGATTAACAGTTATAGCAATTATCTTTACATTATTAATTGTTTTGTTTGCCGAACCTGTTTTTAAAATTTTATTCGGCAATGAATGGATACAATCAGCTTATTACGCTAAGACTTTAGTTGTGTATATATCAGTTGCCTTCATTTTTAGTCCCATGGGACAAGTACTTATTGCATTTGAAAAATTTAAGACTAATGCTGTTTGGCAAATAATCAGGTTTATATTTATACTATCTTTATTTTTTATAAAATATACAAATATTACGAACTTACTAATCATTTTTTCAATTACAAATATTGTTTTTTATTTTATTTATGGTTTTATCATATTTTATCAAGTAAAAAAATACGAAAAAAAAATTGCAATCAATAACAATATATTCAATAATTAAATGAAAATTCTTATAATTAGTCATTATGCAGGCTCGCCCAAACTAGGTATGGCATACCGTCCATACTATTTGGCAAAAGAATGGATAAAAGCAGGACATGAAGTCTGTATTTTAGCGGCAGATAATTCACATCTTAGAAATAAAAATATTTACTTTCAAAAAGATTTTCATGAACAAGAGTTTGAAAAAATAAAATATATTTGGGTAAAAACGCCCAAATATAAAGGCAATAATATAGGAAGAATTTTTAATATCTTGGTTTTTGTAATAAAATCAGTTCTAAAAGCCAAATTCTTATCACAAAAATACAAACCGGATGTAGTGATAGCTTCTTCAACTTACCCTTTAGATAATTATATAGCATATAAAATATGCAAAATATCAAAAGCCAAATATATTTTTGAAGTTCATGATCTTTGGCCCTTATCTCCAATTGAATTAGGCGGATTCCCAAAATACCATCCATTTATTATTGTAATGCAAAAAGCAGAAGATTTTGCATATAAAAATGCCGATTCGGTCGTTTCAATGTTGCCGAAAACAAAAGAACACATGAAAGAACATGGGCTGGATTTAAGTAAATGGCATCATATACCTAATGGCATATTAACAGAAGAATGGGGAAATAGTGAAAAAATACCAAACTCACATAAACAGATACTTGATAAATTAAAAAAAGAAAAGAAAATAATTGTAGGATATGCCGGAGGGCATGCAATATCTAATTCATTAGATACCCTAATAAATGCAGCCTATCTACTTAAAGATAATAATTTTTTCACTTTTGTTTTAGTAGGTAAAGGGAGCGAAAAAGAAAAACTAATAAAACAATCAAAAGATTTAAAAAATATAATATTTTTAGACGCGGTTAGCAAAAATTCAATCCCTGACTTACTCTCATACATGGACATATTATTTATTGGGTGGAATAAAAGCCCATTATACAGATTTGGAGTAAGCCCTAACAAAATTTTCGATTATATGATGGCAAAAAAGCCAATTCTTCATGCAGTTGATGCAGGAAATGACATTGTAAAAGATGCAAAAGCAGGAATAAGCATTAAGCCGGAAAGCCCACAAGAAATTGTAAAAGCACTTTTTAAATTTAAAGAAATGGACGAAAAAGAAAAAAGACAAATGGGAATAAATGGGTTCAATTATGTCATTAAATATCATGATTATAAGGTTTTAGCAGAAGAATTTATTAACATTATTAATAGTATTCCACAACCTAAATAATTTAAGTTTTGATGTTATTTTACACTGCCATATTAATACTTTCGTTTTTTTTAACTTGGATTTTCAGAAAAATAGCCATACAAAAATCAATTATAGATATTCCTAATACCCGAAGTTCACATTCTGTACCAACACCAAGGGGCGGTGGTATTGCAATTGCAATTACTTGGTTTTTGAGTTTAATGTATCTATATTTTAGCAACAAAATTGAAACAAATTTACTTTTTGCTTTATCATCAGGAATCATCTTGGTAATAATTAGCCTTTTAGACGATATTTACACTTTAAAACCCATATTACGTTTTTCATTTCAATTTATTACTGCCTTTTTAGCCCTTTATTTTATAGGCGGATTAAAATCATTAGATTTAGCTTATTTTAAAATTGATAATATTTGGATTTTAACGCCCATTGCATTTATCAGCATAATTTGGTTTATTAATTTATTTAATTTTTTAGATGGAATTGATGGATATGCTTCAATGGAAACAATTTTTCTAAGCCTTTCGATGTTTTATTTTACGGATTCAAATATATACATAATTTTAGCAGTAGCTACTTTAGGCTTTTTATTTTGGAACTGGCAACCTGCAAAAATATTTATGGGTGATGTTGGAAGTACCTTATTAGGCTTCAACTTGATAATTTTATCACTGTATTTTCAAAACACTAAAACAATTTCTCTGACACTTTTTATAATTTTATCTTCACTCTTTTGGTTTGATGCAACTTTAACCTTATTTAGAAGATGGAAAAATGGTGAAAATTTAACAGAAGCTCATAAAAAACATGCTTATCAAAGAATAGTTCAATATGGATTTAGCCACAAAAAAACAACCTTATACGCCTTATTCATTAATATAATACTATTCTTAATCTCCATTATATCAGCTAACACACAACAATACATTATGGCTACTATATTTTCGGTAATATTATTATATGCTATTATATTTTTCATCGATAAAAAATTTCCTTTTAGTTAGTTATGATAAAAATACTACATATATGCAGTGGTTTCTATAATGAAAATTTATATCATACATTTTTTCGTAAATTAATAGAATTTGAAATTGAACAATTTGTTTATTTCCCAAAAAGAAAAAACATGAAAAACCCTAACTTTAATAAGTTAGGATACAATGGCTTTGCATACACAAAATACAATATATTTTTTAAAATTTTCTATTTTCTAAAAATATATGATTATACAAAAGCATTAACAGACTTTTTAAAAAATAATAAACAAAATATTTTAGACTATTCATTGATCCACGCCCATAATCTATTTGTAGATAGTGCTATTGCATATAAAATTAGCCAAAAATATAAAATTAAGTATATCACAGCAGTTAGAAATGCAGATTTAAAATACTTAAAATACATGCCCTTTTTATATTTTTTTGGAAAAAAAATATTAAATAAAAGTGAAAGAATTATTTGTATCTCACCATCAATAAAGCAAAAGATTATCAAAAAATATCATAAAATCCCTGATTTAACAAATAAAATAATAGTAATACCTAACGGAATAGATGATGCCTTTCTTAATAATAAACCAAATAAAATATCTACTCCACAAGTCCCTATAAAATTATTATACGTAGGAAGTTTTTTAAAGCAAAAGAACATTCACCAAATTATAAAATTAGTAAATAAAAAGAATAAGCTGTTAAAACTCACTCTAATAGGAGGTGGAGGAAACTATGAAAAGAAAATATTTAAATTAATAAAATCATCTACCGGTATAGCATATAGAGGAAAAATTAATTCTAAAATAGAACTTACAAAGATTTTTAGAAAATCGGATATTTTTATTATGCCATCTGTTAATGAAACTTTTGGTCTTGTTTATGCAGAAGCAATGTCGCAAGGTTTACCTATTATTTATTCCCTAAACACTGGTTTTGATAATTTTTTCACTGACGGAACTGTTGGATACCCCGTTAATAGTAATGACATTAATGATTATCTAAATAAAATAAATTTAATTATTAAGAATTATGATAAGATAGCTAAAAATTGTATAGCTAAATCAAAGCTGTTTAATTGGCATGATATAGCAAAAAAATACATAAACATATATCAGAACTTAATATAAAAATGAAAAAACTCTTTTCTAAACTAAACTATTTTATATTTCTAATTCTTCTTTTTGCCTTGCCGGTAAAAGATAACATTCTTCCTACTATACTTACTGCATGGGTAGCCACCTGGCTATTTGAAGGAAATTTAAAACAAAAATTTCAAAATTTTGATTATAAAAATCCCAATTATTTGGTTTTAGCAATCTATTTTTTAATAATGGTCATAAGTGTTCTTCAAGCAAGAGATATGACTAAAGGCTGGTATCACGTACAACAAACTTTGTCAATAGCTTTTCTACCCATTATCATTGCCGGTTCCAATCAATATGTCAACAAAAATTATCAAAACATATTACTAACTTTTGTAATTGCAAATTTAACTATTTCGATTTTTCTGTTGGCAAAAGCGCTATACACCAACTTGCACTACGATAGCGGTAATTGGATGTTCAACTTTTCTCCTTATAAAAGTTTAGAAG
>JAKIUH010000225.1 GCA_021647685.1 Bacteroidales bacterium | reverse complement strand
TTTTGTTCCAAATTACCTTACCTCCTTTTAATTCTTGACCTTCAATTACATTTGTTTCATGTACCAATCGCCCTGAGGAATCTAAAATTTTAACATTAGTTCCTCTTGGTAAATGTGTACCATTTCTACCGTCAATCGTAACAAATGAATGCTCTTTCTTTACAGGGTTAGGATAGGCATATACTTCACCCAATCCATCCCCAAAAGGGGAAACATTGTTGTTAAACGCTACAATACCTTTATCTGTAGCAAAAAACACTTTGCCATTACTATCGTCTACTTTAATTTTTATAATTCTGTTTGAAGGTAATGGTGAATTGTTTTTATTAAAATTAAACAAAGGACCCAGCATTTGTCCTCCAACCGACCAAATTAAGCCATCTGCCGATATTAACGAGTTTAATTCATTGCTTCCCAAACCAAACATTGCCGTTAGGCTAAACGAAGGAAAACGCATAGCCTGTGCTACACCAATTTGCGCATTTTGAGCAGCCAATAATTGCTCTGCCTCACGAATATCGGGTCGACGCTCTATTAATTGTGAAGGTAAGCCCGGAGGAATTTCAGGAGGAATAATTTGTTCGCTCAATTTAATATGCGTAAGAATCTCACCCGGATTTTCACCGATTAATAAACGAAGGATATACTCAGTTTTTTTAATAAGGCGTTCATAAATATATATAGCTGCCTCGGCTTGCGCCTCTTGTATTTGAGCTTGATTTACATCTATTTCTGGAACTACTCCTTTTTCAAAGCGTGCAGTAATTATACCCAAATATTCTTTGCGCGTCTCATAGGTTTTTCGGGCAATATCTTGCCTTGCTTTATAATCCAACAACAAAAAATAATTACTAATCACATCGGAAATCAAGCTAATCATTATTTTTTGTTTATTATATTCGGCAGCTAAAAGCGAAGCCTTTGCAGATTCTGTTGCCCGTCGTATTTTGCCCCAGAAATCTATTTCCCAAGAAATTACAGGAGCAATAGAAAAACGTTCTGCAGCATTATCCGGTGTTCCTAACAAGTTCATTTTTGAGCTTTTTGCTTCTGCATTTATATCAACTTTCGGATACAAATCAGCCCTTACATATCCTAATGCTGCTCTTGCTTCTTCTATGCGTGATATTGTAATCAAATAATCCTGATTATTGTTTACTGCCTTTTTTATAAGGTTTTGTAAACTACTGTCTTGAAACAATTCCCACCAAGCAAGATTAATCAAAGAATCATTATAAATACTATCATAAACAAGGGTATCGCCTTTTAAACTATCGTTGATAAAAGCATTAGGGTAGTTAAATACCGGTTTTTGAAAATTTGGTCCCATTTTGCAACTTGCTATAAATAGAATTACCAAGATTACCGGATATATAATTTTTTTCATATTTCTATCGTTTTAAAACAAATTACTGTATATCAGCATCTCTTTTTTGTTCGTATTTGAATAGTTTACCAATAGCCACAAAAAGCATTGGGTAAAGAAAAACACCCAATAAAGTAGCTAATGACATTCCTCCCAAAAGAGTCATTCCCATAACTTTACGCGCCTCTGCTCCAGAACCACTGGCTATAACTAACGGAAAAATTCCGAGAATAAATGAAAATGCAGTCATTAAAATTGGACGAAAGCGTGATTTAGCAGCTTTAATAGCAGCATCAAACAGACTTAAACCGTTTTTAAATTCATCATTAGCAAATTCAACAATCAAAATAGCATTTTTTGCAGCCATTCCAATTAACATCACAAATGAAACCTGTGCAAAAATATTATTTTCAAAGGTAGTGCTTCCCAAACGAGCCAACCATAATGCCAATAAAGCACCAAAGATAGCAAAAGGTGTTCCAAGTAAAATACTTAAAGGCAAAGACCAACTTTCATATTGTGCCGCTAAAATTAAAAACACAAAAACTAAAGAAAAGGTCATAATCATGGCTAAAGAACCCGAAGCTTTTTTTTCTTGAAAAGACATAGCGTTCCAAGAGTAATCCATGTCTGACGGTAAAACATTTTTTGCAAGTTCTTCCAAAGCCGCCATAGCCTCTGCCGATGTATAACCCGGTGCAGGCGCTCCTGTAACTTCAGCGGCTCTATATAAATTAAAACGTGTAGTATATTCAGGTCCACTAATATTTTTAACATTAACCAGTGTTGCCAAAGGCACCATATCCCCACTTTTATTTTCAATAAAAAAATTATTAATATCCGAAACCTTATTTCTATATTTCGGTTCTGCCTGAATATAAGTTTTATATAATCGACCAAAACGCGTAAAGTCATTCACATAAGCACCTCCCATAAAAGCACCTACAGTTGAATACAAATCACTGAGTCTAATTCCTAATTTTAGTGCTTTTTCTTTATCAATATCCATATATCTTTGCGGAACTGAAGCCTGAAATGTAGAAAACGCACGTGAAATTTCGGGTCGTTCATTAGCTGTTTTTATAAATTTTGCCAGATTAGATGCAAGATATTGAGGCGTGTTTCCGCCTTTATCTTGTATCATTATGCTAAAACCCGAACCATTACCCAAACCGGGTATTGCGGGTGGACCAAAAGCAAAAGCCTCTGCCCCATTTATTGCTTTTGATAATTGAATATTAATACTTTGGATAATTTCTTTAACGGTGTTTTCTCTATCGTCCCAAGGTTTTAAGCTGGCAAATATAAAACCTGTATTAGTCGCCATAGCACCTGAAAGCATTGAAAAACCGGTTGCATTAGTAACATATTGCACATCAGGATTTTTCATTACAATTTCTTCAATCTTTTTTGCTATAACATCAGAGCGTTGCAATGAAGCAGCATCCGGTAATTGATAATTTACAAAAAAATAGCCCATATCTTCTTCCGGAATAAATCCTCCGGGAACCATTTTTCCAAATAATCCGGCAGCAACAGTAATCAGCACAATAAAAACAGCACTTCGTTTTAATTTTCGAGTTACAACATTCGTAAAACTCATATATGAATTGGTTGAACGTCCCATCCAATTATTAAATTTTCCGAAAAATTTACCTAAAAACCCTTTATATTTAACCGGCTTTTTTAATAAAATAGAACAAAGTGCAGGACTTAATGTAAGGGCATTAATAGAAGAAACAAGTACCGAAACAGCAATAGTAATGGCAAATTGTTGATAAAGTCTTCCGGTGATACCGGCCATTCCCGCAACAGGAATAAATACTGCCACCAAAACCAAAGTAGTAGCAATTATTGGTGCTGTAACTTTACGCATAGCATCAAGCGTAGCTTCTTTGGTGCTCATTCCGCTCTCTATATTTACCTGTACTGCTTCTACCACAACTATCGCATCATCAACCACAATACCAATTGCTAATACTAAACCCAATAATGAAAGTACATTAATAGTAAAGCCTAAAACCGGAAAAAATATAAAAGCACCTACCAGTGAAACAGGAATAGCAATCGTTGGTATTAAAGTCGCACGCCAATCCTGAATAAAAATAAAAACCACCAAAATAACTAAGAAAAGAGCTTCAAATAATGTGATTACAATATCTTTAATTCCTGCTGTTATAGGAGCAACCGTGTCCATGGAAACAGTATATTTTACCGACTCGGGAAAATCAAGTTTTAAACGCTCCATTTCTTCAATCACTTTTTCTTTCAATGCAACAGCATTAGAACCCGGAGCTTGATACAATGCTATGATTGAACAAGTTTTCCCGTTAAAACGGGTGAAAGCATTGTATGTTTCTACACCCAAATTAATAGTGGCAATATCTTTTAATTTTACTTGGGCTCCATTTGGTTCTGTACGAATTACAATTTCACCAAAAGCCTCCGGTGAATTAAAGCGTTCAGGCATACGCACAGTATATGTAAATTCAGTACCGGAAGTAGCCGGTTCAGCACCAAATTTACCCCCCGGAACCAATACATTTTGTTCATTAATGGCATTTATAATTTCCGGTACGGTAATTCCCATTTGCGAAAGACGATCCGGCTTAATCCATATACGCATGGAATACTCCGATGCTCCTAAAACATTTACACTTCCTATGCCTTTTATTCGCGCCAGTTGATCACTAATATTGATTAATGCATAATTCCCCAAAAAATTTTGATCATACCGCCCGTCAGAAGTTAAGGTAATAAGCATTAAAATGCTGGGCAAAGATTTTTGGGTGGTAACTCCTAACTTTATAACTGCAGCAGGTAATTTTGCTGAAGCAGCAGATACACGATTTTGTGTAAGCACTGTATTCATATCAGGGTCCGTACCTACCTCAAACGATACTTGGATATTCATGCTTCCATCGTTGGCATTTGTGGACTTCATGTAAATCATATTATCCACACCATTTATTTTTTGTTCTAATGGTGTTGCAACCGACTCTTCTACATTCAAAGCATTAGCACCGGTATATGCAGCTCTTACTTGAACAATGGGCGGGGTTAGATTGGGGTATTGCTCAATGGGTAAACCTAAAAGGCTTATTAAACCGACAATCACAATAATTATTGCAATCACCATAGCCACAATAGGTCTGTGGACAAAAAAATTACCTTTCTTTTCTTCCATAATCTATTTATTGGGTGATTGAGTATTAAATTTTACAATTTCAGGTAGAACCGCCATATCCGGAACCAACTTTTGAATACCCTCAAAAACAACTTTTTCATTAGCACGTAAACCTGAAGAAACTATATAATAATCTTGATAAAAACCGGAAACTGCGATTTGACGATTTTCTATCTTATTTTCTTGATTGACTATAAATACAGAATATTGCCCCTGTAATTCTTTAACACACCTTTGCGGAACAATTAATGCACTATCGGCAATATCAACAAGAGCTTTGACTTTTGCATATTGTCCGGGACGAATTAAACGCTTAGGATTTGGAAAAGATGCTTGCACAAGAATAGCTCCTGTTTTTGGATCTACATTGCGATTAATAAAATTAATTTTTCCCTTATAATCATGTACCGAACCATCAGCAAGAATAAGTTCTAAGTTATTATCTTTATCATATTCGGGGATCTTGTACTTACTAATTTTTCTAAAAAAACGTAAATATTCAGCTTCTGTAATAAAAAATTCTACCAAAATGGTATCAATGCGTGAAACGGTATTTAAAATAACAGGATTAGGAGACTTACCCACATATTCACCTTCTTTTGCCTCCGATTTTCCAATTAAACCGGAAATAGGCGACTTTATACGCGTATAGCTAAGATTGATTTTCGTAAGTCGTAAATTTGCTTCGGCTGCTTCAACCGATGCTTGTGCAGCATCATATTCAGCTTTTGCTGCATCTAAATCACTTTGGCTAACCGCATTCATATCAGCCAGAGGTTGTATTCTTTTTAACTCATTATCGGCACGTACCAACTCAGTTTTAGCTTTAGCTAATTGCCCCATAGATTCAGCTACTTTTGCCTGATAAGGCTGGGGGTCTATTGAATAGAGCAATTGACCTTTTTTTACACGACCGCCTTCCTTAAAGTGAATTCCCATTAAATATCCATCTACGCGTGCTCTAATAGGGATATCTTTATAGCCAAACACCTGTCCTACATAAGTCTGATAAATAGGCACCTGCTTTTGAATTAGCTTTATTACTTTTACTTTGAGTGGTGGTGCTTGTTGGTTTTTATCATTATTGCATGAGAAGAAAGCAACAAATATCAAAACAAAAAAAAATTTTTTTGAAGAATAAATAAGTTTTGGGTACATAATTTTATATTAAAGTATTATCGAATGCAAATATATGAATAAGCATAAAAATTTTCTAATAAATCAATATTTTAATTATTTTTACTCGGATTTTAGATAAAATATTATTATGGCTTTAAATTACATTTGGATAGCTTTTTTCCTGATTGCTTTTATTGTAGCACTTATTCGCTTAATATTTTTTGGAGATGTAGATGTTTTTCCAAATATGGTTTCATCAACTTTTGATATGGCAAAAACTGGTTTTGAAATTTCATTGGGATTAACCGGGGTACTTACCCTTTGGCTGGGTTTGATGAAAATAGGAGAAAAAGGAGGTGTGGTAAAAATCTTTTCCAAATTAATTGGCCCATTTTTTGATAAATTATTTCCTGAATTAAAAAAAGATGATCCTGCAATTGGTGCAATTATGATGAATGTTGCTGCCAATATGTTGGGTTTAGATAATGCCGCAACTCCTATGGGATTAAAAGCAATGGAAGAGATGCAAAAAAACAATGAAAAAAAAGCACGTGCTTTAATTGATGATTTTGACGGTTTAACAAAAATTAACTCATTTGTTGATTTAAAACCTGTTTTGTTATTTCAAAAAGTATTGCAGAATACCGGAATAAAAACCATTCTTAAAAGGAAAGAAAGTCAAAAATACATTTTAGATAATTATGAACTCTATGTTGAAAATAAAGATGTTGAAAAAACAATCCCGTATTTGACAGGCAAAGAATTAAAAGATTGGTCAAGAGTGCTGATTTGCAATAAAGTAAGACAAACAAAATATTATGTTGATTTGCTTGCCGAAAACCTTATTAATACTATTGTAATCAAGAAAAAAGATTCAGATTATCATTTGGAAACTATAAGTATCTATGTTAAAAATGATGATTCGGACAAAGCAAAAAAATATATTTCAGAACTCAAAAATTATAAATTATTTAAAGAATTTGATTCGTTAAGTAAAATTGAAAAAGCAGAAGAACTTTTGTTTTCAAAAAAAATAAAAGCACTTATTAAAAAAGACAACGGAAAAATTCAGTTATTTGTAAAAGAAAATGATATTGAAACTGCAAATAAATATTTAGCTGAAAATAAAGAATGGGTAGTGCTTAAAACATATTCCGATATAGCAAATGCACTGTTTCATAAAAGCATTTTAGAAGAAGCCGGAATACCTTCAGTTATTATTAACGATAAAGATACAACATTTTTACTCGGTGAAATTGAGTTATATACAGAAAAAGATTATCTTAAGAAAGCTCAAAATCTGATAGCAAAACTATAGTTGACATGTTGAAACGTAATTTGTTAAAAAGAGCTTTGTCTGCTTTGATTTTTGTTATTGTTCTGTTGGGCGGTATTTTAATTAATGAATATTTATATGTTGTTGTATTTCTGTTAATTACACTTATAGCTTTAGCAGAGGCATATCATTTATTTGAAAAAACAGGCAATAAACCGCAAACATATTACGGACT
>JAKIUH010000224.1 GCA_021647685.1 Bacteroidales bacterium | reverse complement strand
AGAATTTTGCAAAAAATGTAAAAAAACAAGTGAAAAAAATCTGCAAAAAGCATGGTGCCATGTATTTAACTGCATATCCCGTTAAAAAATGGGAACCGGGACGTTATCGTGATCCTTATTTGCGTGAAGATTTAATGGATTTCGGAATAATTATTGACACTTTGGAAACTTCTGTAAAATGGGATAATCTGCATCAAGTGCATGAACAGTGCAGAGCTTATGTGAAAAGCCGACCCGATACTATTTGTATGACACATGCTTCGCATTTTTATCCGCAAGGCACCAATTTATATTTTATTTTTATTATGAAAGAAAGTGATCGAGCAGCTTACTTGAAGTTTCAAAGAGGACTAATTGATGAAATTGAAAAAAGCGGTGGTTCATTATCGCATCATCATGGCATTGGAAGAATGATTAAACAGTGGATGCCCCGTCATCTTGGCAAAAATCAAATGGAAATTTTAAAAGCTTTAAAAAAACATTTTGACCCTGAAAATATTATGAATCCGGGAGCTTTAACAGAGATTTAGTTAACTGTAAGGCGGCTTGTTTGTCGTTTGTATGAAGTAAAGGTTGAACGGGGTAAAACTTCAAATTGTGTTCAGGACATTTGAACGTATAGATATCTGAACTTTAAAACATAAAAAAGAAAAAAATGATTTTATCCATAGATTGTGGCACACAAAGTATTCGTGCATTGTTATTTGATTTCAAAGGCAAAGTAATAGACAAAGAACAAATTCACTATGAACCTTATTTAAGTTCAGAGCCGGGGCGTGCTGAGCAGCATCCTGAAATTTATTGGAAAAACTTATGTAAAGCAACACAAGCCCTGAAAGAACGCAATCTGCAAAATTTTAATAATATAAAAGGTGTGGGGATTACCACCTTGCGCAGTACATTTGTCAATGTGGATAAAGCGGGTAATGCTTTACGTCCCTCTATTTTATGGCTCGATCAAAGAGTTGCGGATAATGTTTATCAGCCCAATGCTTTTTTAAAGTTGGCTTTTAAAGCAGTTGGTGTTGAAGAAATGCTCCAAAAGATGGAGCGCAAAGGGCATTGTAACTGGATAAAGCAAAATCAGCCGGATATATGGAAAAAAACCTACAAATATTTGCAAATATCGGGCTATCTGAATTATAAACTTACCGGAGTGTTTAAAGATTCAACAGCCTCACAAATAGGGCATATCCCTTTTGATTATAAAAAACAACAATGGGCAAATCCAAAAGATGCTTTTGAGTTTAGCTCAAAACTTTATCCGATAGAATCGGAAAAACTCCCCGAATTAATTGCGCCGGGAGCAAAAATTGGAACGGTTCATAAAGAAGCATCGCTTGCTACGGGTATTCCTGCGGACACACCTGTTATTGCTGCCGGTTCGGACAAAGGTTGTGAAACCATCGGTATGGGGGTAATCGATACCCGGATGGCAAGCCTTAGCTTTGGAACAACAGCCACCGTTCAAACTACGGTGAATAAGTATTTTGAACCTACACGGTTTTTACCGGCTTATCCTGCGGTAATACCGGGGCATTGGAATCCGGAAATTGAAATATTTCGTGGTTTTTGGATGATTAATTGGTTTAAAAATGAGTTTGCTTTAAAAGAAGTTTTAGAAGCGAAAGAAAAAAACGTTGCAGCCGAAGAAATTTTGAACGAACTGTTGCATAAGTCGCCTCCCGGGGCAATGGGTTTAATGGTACAACCCTATTGGACACCCGGTTTGGGTGAAAAAAATGCCAAAGGTGCTTTTATTGGTTTCGGTGATGTGCATAAAAAAGAACATGTATATCGTGCGGTTATTGAAGGGCTTGCTTATGCACTGCTTGACGGTATGCACAAATTGGAACGCAGAGGAAACCTTAGTTTCATGCAACTTGCTGTTTCAGGAGGCGCATCACAAAGTGACGAAATTTGTCAAATTACAGCTGATATTTTTAATTTGCCTTTGCTGCGCGGTGAAACACATGAAACTTCCGGTCTTGGTGCTGCCATTGTTACTGCATACGGCATTGGTCAATACTCAACGATTAATGAGGCAGTGAAAAATATGGTACATTACAGTAAAACTTTTTTACCCGATAAAGAGCACAGCAACTTGTACAAAAAACTCTATGAACAAGTCTATCTGAAAATGTTTAAGCGTTTAGAGCCTTTGCACAAAAAAATCAGAGAAATTACCGGGTATCCTGAAATGTAAATATCTGACAAGTTTTTGACTTTTCGTTATAAACATAGTTTGCAGATTTAAGGAATAATCTAACAAAGTACTTACTAAATTGGCAGTAGAACCAAATAAAATTTCTTAGTTCAGTAAAATTCTTTAATTTCGTAGTGGATTTTGAAATTTGATTTTAAGGGGTGATGAATAACGGTAAATTACTAATTTCCAATTTTTTTATTATTTTTATAAGTATTTCTCTATCAGCTCAACCCAATATTGATAGCTTACAAAATGTTTTAAGAAATTCACAAACTGATACTGCTAAAACACGAATATTATTAGACTTATCGTGGCGTTTAAAATCAGACGATGGCAATAAGGCTAAAGAATATGCTAATGAAGCCCTAAAACTTGCCCGCAAAACAAACGATACAAAATCACAAGCCACTGCATTAAAAACTATTGGTATCGTTAATTTGTTTCAAGGAGACTATGATAAATCGGAACAATTTCATAAAGATGCATTGGCACTGTTTTTAGCTTTGAATTATGCTAAAGGAATTTCTGCATGTTATAATAACCTTGGAATTATTCATGAACTTAAAGGAGAATTTGCAAAAGCAGTAGAACAGTATAAATATTCTTTAGAAATTAATAAAAAGATAAATAATCAGCGAGGAATAGCCTCTTGTTATTCTAATTTAGGAAATATTTTTCAGCAAAGAGGAAATTACCGGCAATCAATTAACTATTATTTAGATGCATTAAAAATTTTTGAATTTATTAATGATACTGAAAGTGCCGGAGATATTTATAACAATATCGGTGGTTTGAATGAGAAATTGCAGGAAACGAATACCGCATTGAAAAATTATCAGAAAGCATTAATTCTTTATATTAAAAGCAACACCAGAGATAAAATGTCTAATTCTTTAATCAATATTGGCAGGGTATTAAGCACAAAGGGAGAATATTCTAAATCGATTGAATATTATTTGCAAGCTTTAGAACTTAGGAAAAACTACGGTTCAAAAAAAGGTATTGCATCAACTTATCTTAATCTTGGTGAAGTATATTTAAATATGGAAAAATACAATCAAGCTTTTAAATATATAAACCAAAGTTTAACTACTTACAAAGAAATAGATGTAAAAACAGGAGTTTGTGATGCATATAATTTGTTGGGTGAATATTACCGGAAAACGGGAAAATTTAAAAAAGCAACAGAACAATTGAAAAATGCAATAAAAGCAGCAAAAGAAATCGGTTATAAACCCAGTTTACAAGATAGTTATGAACTGCTTAGTACAGTTTATGCCGATTGGAAGAAGTTCCCCAAAGCTTATGAGTACAGACTGCTCTATGAACTAATGACAGATAGTTTGACTAACGAAAAAAACAGCAACAATATAACAGAATTGCAAATGCAGTATGAATTTGAAAAAAGTTTGAAAGAGCATGATTTGCAAAATAAAATTGATAAAATACAAACTAAGGAGGCATTAAAAAAACAAAAAATTATTTCATGGGCATTAATTACAGGCTTGATTTTTATTTTAATTATCGTTTTTATAATTTATCGTGCTTACAAACGAAAACAAAAGGATAATTTGCTATTACAAAAGCAAAAAGATGAAATTAACAATATCAATGAAGAACTTAAAACTTATCAAGAAGAATTAATCAGCCAAAAAGAACATTTAATTGAAAATCAAAAAATAATTGAAAATAATCTGAATAAAATATCAAAACAAAACCAAAAAATAACCGACAGCATACAGTATGCGCTTCGCATTCAGACTGCTCTTTTGCCCGAAGAAAATCTATTTGCACAAGCTTTTTCGGATTATTTTATACTTAACATGCCAAAAGATATTGTTAGTGGAGATTTTTATTGGTTAAAAATTCATAAAAATAAAATATATATTGCCGTTGCAGATTCTACCGGACATGGTGTGCCGGGTGCTTTTATGAGCTTAATAGGAATTTCTTTTCTAAATGAAATTATAAAAAATAATGAAAATCATTCTGCAGCCGGTATTTTAAATCAGTTAAGAAACTATTTAAAAAGTGCATTAAACAGAAATGATACAGGTACAAAAACAGGTGATGGAATAGATATTGCTTTATGCATTATAGATACCTTAAAAAAGGAAATTCAATATGCAGGAGCCTATAATCCTTTAATAATTATAAATAATAGAAATGAATTAAGTGTAGTTAAAGCCGATAAAATGCCAATAGGTAAACATCATAAAGAAAAAAATTCATTTACTAATAATCGTTTAACTTATTCAGACGGTGACCGGTTTTATTTATTTACCGACGGATACCTTGATCAATTTGGTGGAGTGCAAGGAAGAAAGTTTCTTATGAATAACTTTAAAGATTTGTTATTAAAAATTTGTAATTTGCCAATGCAAGAACAAAAAAATAAATTAGTACAAAACTTTAATAATTGGAAAGAAGAATATGAGCAAGTAGATGATATATTAATTATTGGTTTTAAGCCGGTGAATTAGTCTTTTAAGCAGCTTGATTGGTATAGATATTGTTGCTTTAATCTTTTAGTATTTAAAAATAAATTACTGGATAGCAATTAAAAATAGTAACTATAAAATATCGCTAAAACACCTCTTGTTTTCTATTATACTGCTGGTAAACGGTTTATTGTCTTTTGGGCAATCTTCCTTAAAGGAGATAAAAGAAAACGGTAAGATTCGTATTGCATTTACCGAAAGTGCATTAAATAGTGTAAACTATAAATTTGCTCTGGAGTTTGCCAAATTTCTGAACGTTGAAATGGAAGTTGTTCCTATTAAGTGGGAGGAAATATTTTCTAATGACGGTAAAGTACCGAACAATTACCAAACAAATCCATCGATTAGCTATGTGCCTGATGCTTTAAAAAAAGCCGATATAGTTTGCGGTACCATTTATCAATACGAGTGGCGAAAAAAATTCTTTGATTATGCCGGTATCTTAGAACTTAGTGATTTATTAATCATTCCTAGGGATGCAAAAAACCTTAAATCTTATGATGAGCTGAAAGGAATGACTATTGCCTTTTTAGAAAAATCAAGCTATGAAACGCATATTGAGGCAATTAATAATCGTATTGGCGGTGGGATTAATTTTGTTAAAACCAAATCGGAAAGTGAATCGGTTAATTTATTAAAAAAAGGTAAAGTTGACGGTTACATTACTATAGCCTATAATGCTCTTGAAACTATTAAAAGAGATAAGGACTTAAAAATTGCTTTTCCTGTAGCTCCTATAAAAAAAGCCGGTTGGGCGGTTCGTAAAGGAAATACTGCCTTAGGTGAAGAAATCAATAACTTTTTTGAAACCATTAAGGGAAATGGTAGGCTAAATGAGCTGTTTACCGACTATTACGGTATGAACTACAATACCTATTACGAAATAATCAGTTCTTATTCGCAAACACAAAATGTAACCAGCTTACAACGAGATTTGGATGAGATTATAGAATCGGGACAACTTGTTGTAGCATTGCGTGACCGCTTAATGGTTTACAATAAAGATAAAAAACAGTTTAATACTTATCTTGCCGAAGAATTTGCTAAATATTTGGGTGTAGATTTAAAAATAAAAATTACTCCTTACTTTTCTAAATATTTTGAAGATGCCAATGGCGAAATTTTAAAAGATAGTGCATACACTCCCGAGTGGTTTAACTATTTTGATGTTGCTTGTGAGATTATGGTGCCTTTGGAGTGGCGTAAGAAAAAAGTAGATTTAATACCTTTTATACCTTATGCCCAAGTAGTTATTGGTAGAAAAAATGTTAATATTCATAATCTTAATGATTTAAAAAAATATCGGGGAGTTACCTCAAAAGGTTCGGCACAGGAAGATATTTTAATCAAAAATAATATTAACAATTATTATTACTCCGAAGGTAATAATTTTTTGAAAGATATAAGTACCGGAAAAGCTGATTATGCTATTGGTAGTGATGCGGTTTATCGAATTAACCGGTACGATAATTTGGAAGCTAAATTTGTAATTGGACAAGTTGGGAAAGACGGTTGGGCAATAAAAAAGAACCAACCAAAATTACGCCGAAAAATTTTAGAGTTTTTAGATTATGCCCGCAAAAACGGAATTTTGGATAAATATTTCAAAATTCAAACAGGAATGAAATTTAAAGCCACTGAAAACTACCTTACTGTTTTACAGGAGACCTATCAGCCCGGTGTATTTCCTTTTGTTTTTTACGGTACAAAAGAAGGTTTGCCGCAAGAAGATGTACTTTCTATTTTTCAGGACAAAGATAATTACATGTGGTTTGGCACACACGCCGGCGCTGTAAAATACAATGGGCGCGAAATGAAAGTGTTTAATAAAAAGCAAGGATTTGCTTCAAACTCTGTATTTGATATTTCTCAGGATAATGATGGAGTAATGTATTTTACCACACTCAACGGCGTTTCTATTCTAAAAAGACGAAAGGTAAAAAATATATTTCAAGGTACTTCTTTTCGTGGAATTTACATTGATTTTAAAAATAATAAATGGTTTTATGGCGATAACGGAATTGCCACTTATTCATTTGACGAAGAAGAGCGCTTTTTAAATAAAGAAAATTTGAATTTACCTACCAATGTTTATTCTCTTACCATGAGTAAGGAGGGAATAACTTATATTTCTTCACGCGAAGGCTTTTTTAGTTTAAACCGTGAATTTGAAGTGCATCGTATTTCACCCGAACGCAGTTATTATGTTTTCATTGATGAAGTTCAAAACCTGCCAATCCCTGCATTAGAGGAATTGCGCATGCTCTCCAACTTTCAGGAAGGCGATAGGGCTCTGCTGCAGAGTTTCCTGATCGGTCAGCCGGAATTCAGGGATAAATGGGCTTTTGCGCCTGAACTTGAGCAGTTAAGGCAGCGCGTGATCGCTACTCACCACCTGCAATCTATGACCAATGATGAAACGAAGGAATATATTCAACATAGGTTGAAAATAGTTGGATGGAATGGAAACCCTTTTTTT
>JAKIUH010000223.1 GCA_021647685.1 Bacteroidales bacterium | reverse complement strand
TGCTTCCATACAGTTTGATGAAGAAGGCACGCTGCATTATCAGACAAGCATCCCTTTAAAATTTATTTTCAGCAATCCTGCAGAATATTTAAACAATCCAAATAAAGTATTCAGTTTTGGCTTTGAAACCGGTGTTGTATATATTCCTTCCATGTCTTCAGCAGGACGACCAAGTGGTGGAATGAAAGATGGAGGAATGATGGGTGGAGGAATGATGGGTGGAGGAATGATGGGTGGAGGAATGATGGGAGGTGGCAGACAGGGAGGTATGTCCGGTATGCAAGAACTGTCAAAAACAAGTAAGTTTTGGGTAAAAGAAGCACATCTTTCAGGTGAGTAATCATGAAAAATAATAATTGGATAATGCATCCGATTACCAGTAGGTTAGTTAATTAGAAACTGTATAATTAACTAATAATCTGTTTACTAATTTCTAATTAAAATCTTTTTTAGTGAGAAAATATACAATTTTATTAATATTTATATCGATTAATTTTGCACAACACGTTTTTGCACAAGAAGCCGGAGAAGTTTTGGTTACAAAAAATTATTTCGGAAAAACATTAAAAAACATCATTGATGATTTAGCAAGATCTTATAGCATTGATATTGATTATCGTAAAGAAGATTTGCCCAGTGGTATAGTTCCCGGTAAATCATTCAGAGAAGCCCCCCTTGATGGCGTATTGCAAAGGCTATTGAAAGGAAAAGACTTACACTACAAAATTGTAGATAATCAGGTAGTTATTCGAAAATCGAGCGAGCAAATAAAGCTTGAACAAAAAAAGTATGAACGGAAGCAAAACTTTACTCTTTCGGGCATAATCAAAGATAAATTATCAGGAGAAGCATTGCCTTATGCTCAAATTATGGTGAAAAATACCACTAACGGAGCCGTATCAAATGTGGACGGATATTTTACATTGTTCAAAGTTCTTTCAGACACATCAGTATTATTAGTCAGATATACAGGCTACAAAACAAAACAGTTTTTTTTAAGTCCAAAAATTGTGAATAGTGATGTTGTAGTGGAATTAATTCCCGAAAACAATCTGATTGATGAAGTGGTGGTAACTGCCGAAAGCGAAGAACTCATGAAGGTTTATAAAGATGTGAGTGTGGTATCCATGTCACCAAAACAAATAAAAACATTGCCAGGAGTAGGTGGTCAAGATTTGTTTCGTTCCTTTCAGTTATTGCCCGGAATAAGTGCCAGTAACGAGTCATCGTCGGGTTTATATGTCCGTGGAGGTACACCCGATCAAAACCTTGTTTTGTACGATGCATTTACTGTTTATCATGTGGATCATCTATTCGGAATGTTCAGTGCTTTTAATCCTAATGCCGTAAAAGACGTAAAGCTATACAAAGGTGGATTTGAAGCAAAATACGGTGGGCGGCTTTCAAGTGTAATGGAAATTACCGGGAAAGACGGTAATGAAAACAATTTTAACATGGGTGCCGGCATCAGTTTTTTGAATATCGATGGTTTCACAGAAATCCCCTTAGGAAAAAACGGAACTTTTTTGTTTACTGGTCGTCGTTCGTTTCAAAGTTTTTTATACAATGACATTTTCAATAGTTTTAACAATAATGAAACAACAACTGAAATGCCGGCAAGTTCGTCTATGGGTAAAGGTGGCGGACGTTTTATGGCAAATAATGAGCCCAGCTCGTTCTTTTATGATTTGAATGCAAAAATCACTTTTAAATATGATAAAGATATTTTTTCGCTAAGTTTTTACAATGGTCAGGACAATCTTGACAATTCCAGTATTACCAATATCTCACGCATAGGAATGAGTATGAATGGTGGTAAAACAGATATTACTGAATGGGGAAACTGGGGAACAAGCCTTAAGTGGTCAAGGCACTGGAATAAAAAGTTTTACAGTAATTCATTTATTTCCTACTCAAAATATTACAGTAATAGAGATATGATGCGTAACAATACGGTATATCGCGATGGCGAAATTATTGAAATAAATCGTGGAATTATCGAAGATAATCAATTGCAGGATTTTACTTTTAAAATGGATAATGAATGGAAAATAACACAAAATAATCAAATAGAATTTGGCGTACAGGCAAGTTATTATAATATTGATTATCTGTTTTCTCAAAATGATACAAGCATTATTCAAGACCGGCATGATATAGCAAGCCTTACCGCAATGTATTTTCAAGACAACATCCGTTTTTTTGACAAATTTACTCTTATTCCGGGTGTCAGGATTTCCTATTATGATGTAACCGATCAAATTTACATTGAACCACGTGCTTCATTGAATTATGATTTAACAAAAAAAATTAAATTTAAAGCAGCGTGGGGGCAGTATTATCAGTTTGCCAAGCGAATTATCCGCGATGATATGGAGTCGGGTAGTCGTGATTTTTGGACTTTGGGTAACGATGAGGACATTCCGATAGGTTTTTCCACTCACTATATTGCCGGCATTAGTTATGAAAATCGCGATTATCTGTTCAGCGCAGAGGCATACTATAAAGATCTGCAAGGATTATCAGAATATTCATTGCTTTATGCACCGACATTTCAGCAACAGCAAATTGATTATAATGAGTTTTTTTATGAAGGCACGGGAGTTGCCAAAGGCATTGAGTTTTTAGCTCAAAAAAAATATGGAAAGTATAACGGCTGGGTAAGTTACACACTAGGTGAAGTAATGTATAATTTTCCAATTTACGGAACTGAGGATTTTCCAGCAAATCATGATGTTACACATGAATTTAAGATAGTAAATATGTATAAATGGAAAAAATGGATATTTTCCGCCACTTGGATTTACGGAACAGGGAAGCCATACACAGCTCCTACAGGCGCGTATGACTTAACCATGGCTGACGGATCCGTAAGCAGTTTTATCACCATAGGTGATAAAAATACTTTTCGTTTGCCCAATTATCATCGTTTAGATATTGCGGCTACAATTGAGTTTGGCATGGGCGAGCATGGAATTGGAAGTTTAGCTTTTTCGATATTCAATTTATACAACAGAACTAACACATGGTACAAAACTTTTGAATTAGTGGAAGGAGATTTGATTGAAACCAACGTAAACTTATTGGGCATTACACCAAACATAACTTTTTCATTCAGGTTAAGATAAAAAATAATCTCATGAAACATCCATGACTAATAAATTAGACACACAGGGAAATGATTATTTAAATACAAAAAGTAATCAAAAAGCTTGATTTAGTGGATGTTTAGCTTCGCTGAGCCTTCGGGTTCATGTGGCAAATAAAAACAGTTTAAAAATAATCACATGAAAAACACAATTATAAATATATTGCTGATAATCACACTTTTAAGTTTTTACGCTTGTGATGATAATGATTATATCTTTACAGAAGAAGATTTTCCAATTGTTGAAGCATATCTTATTCCGGGTAAGCCAATAAATCATGTAAAGTTAAGTAAACTAATTCCTTTTTTATCTAAAGATACACTGAGTTATGCAGAGCCTATCAGCAATTTAAACATTAGGATTCTTTTAGGTAACAACACCTACGAACTTGTTGAAAAAATAGATAGTGCAGGTTGGTATTATTTTCCTGATACAAAAATGCTTGTAGCAGAAAATCAAGAATACAGTATTGAACTTACCTATAACGAAAAAAGAGTTTCTGCAAGAACGTTTACTCCTGAAAAACCAGTTAATTTTGAGCTTTCACAAAATTTATTCTATATCGAGAGAATGGAAGAAGGTGATATGCCTACTTTTGATGTTCAAACCTGTGAAGTTACATGGGATAATCCGGACGGAAGTTACTACTATTTAAACATTGAATTAATGGATACGGTTATTGATCCTGTTAATTATATGATTACCGACACTATTACTCAAACACTTACCTCGCCTGTAATTTCAGATGTTTATAATATTACTTCCAGAAATATGCGTTATTACGGAACATATCGGGTAATTCTTTATAAGGTAAATGAAGAATACGCCTATTTGTATTCAACAACAAGTACCACTTCGCAAAGTTTAACCGACCCTTATACCAATGTTGAAAACGGGAAAGGTATTTTTACGGCTTTTAATACTGATACTTTATTTTTTGAAGTGAAAGAGTATTAACAAACAAATAGAATTTTAATATTTAGTGCCTATTGTCCCTTTTTAGAAAATAAGTCTTATTTTTGCTGTTTATTAAACATAAAACTTATGAAACAGCAATGAACGAATCTTTGCTCCATGCACTCATAAAGCTTTTTGCCATTGTTGCAAATGTAAAGCACTTCCGCAACCCCGAAGTAGCAGCAAAAGTTGTCGAAAAATACTTTTTAAAAAATTACGGAAAAATACAATCTGAAAAATGTGCAGAATATTTTAAAGAACATTTGCAAAAATATCATTTGCGTTTTAAAGGATATGAGCAATCCAAAATATCACAAGAAAAACAAATTAAAGAGATATGTGCCGGAATTAACCGTGAGTTTGAACATAAACAAAAAGTCTGGATTATTTTACAACTTTTGGAATTTTTGGCAGATAGTGCTTATGTGAGTAAGGATGAATTAATTTTAGTAAAACAAATTGCCCTAAATTTATATGTAGATGAAGATGATTTTGAGCAAAGTAAAGAATTAATTATTCATAAAGGTGAACCTGAAAAATTAAGCGAAAAACATCTTTTGATTAGTGCCGATGAAAGTTTTTCACATCCCCATGCAAAACATCTCTACAAAAGACGCTTAATTGGTAAAATTTATGTTTTACAACTCGAAAAATCCGAAATTTATCTTTTTAAATACATTGGAGAAAATAACCTTTTTTTGAACGGGGTTAATATAAAACCTGACAGAGTATATATTTGGGGAAGCGGGGCAGTTATCAGAGGCAAACACACGCGCATATATTACACCAATATTGTAAGTGCATTTATCCATAAAAAATTTGCCCGAAGCATTAAATTAAGTGCAAGAGAGGTGTCATTTAAGTTTAAACGAAGTAATAAAGGACTTAAACATTTCAGCTTGGATGTTGAATCGGGACAATTAGTTGGCATAATTGGCGGAAGTGGCTCGGGAAAATCTACCATGCTGAATGTTTTAAACGGTAATTTAGAACCGGCAAGCGGAAAAATTTTCATTAATGGATTTGATCTTCAATTAGATAAAGAAAAACTGTTTGGTCTAATCGGATATGTACCTCAAGAGGATTTACTGTTCGAGGAGCTTAGTGTTTACGAAAACTTATATTATAACGCTAAATTATGTTTTAGTGATTATGATGAAGACAGCATAGAACAGCTAATTAAACAAACATTAGAAGATTTTGATTTAAAAGAGGCTAAAGATTTAAAAGTTGGCGACCCTTTAAATAAAGTTTTAAGCGGGGGACAAAGAAAAAGGTTGAATATTGCATTAGAGCTAATGCGCGAACCGGCAATTTTATTTGTTGATGAACCAAGTTCCGGATTATCATCTATGGACTCGGAAAAAATTATCAACCTGCTAAAAAGACAAACATTTAAAGAAAAATTAGTCATTACCACCATTCATCAACCTTCGTCGGATATTTATAAACTTTTTGATAAAATAATTGTTTTGGATCAGGGTGGGGTGGTTATATACATAGGCAATCCGCTGGATGCAATTACTTATTTTCGAAAACATGGCAATTATATAAACCCTGATGATAATGAATGTTCGGTATGCGGTAATGTAAACTCAGAGCAAATTTTGCGTATTATTGAGTCAAGGGTGGTTAATGAATTTGGGAAACTCAGCCGCAAGCGTAAAAGACCTCCCGAAGAATGGGAAGAACTTTATAAACAAGAAATAGCGGAAAAAAGGAAACTAGCACCCATTGAAAAAAAACCTTTACCGGATAATAAATTCAATGCACCGGATAAATGGAAACAATTCAGTATATTTTTTAAGCGTAATATTAAATCAAAATTAAGTAATGTACAATATATTTTATTGCTGATTTTTGAAGCGCCCGCACTGGCTTTTATTTTGGCAGTATTTACGAAACAATATACGGTTTTTGATGATGATATTGAGCGATATATTTTTGCCAATAATGAAAATATTCCGGCTTATATATTTATGAGCATTATTTCTGTATTGTTTTTAGGTTTGGTGGTAAGTGCCGAAGAAATTCTTCGCGACCGGAAAATAATTAAGCGCGAAGCATTTTTAAACCTGAGCCGTTCAAGCTATATTAATTCCAAGGTGCTTTATCTGATGATTATTTCAGCAGGGCAAACTTTGTTGTTTGTTTGGGTGGGTAATAATTTTTTAGAAATTAATACAATGACTTTAAGCTACTGGCTGATTTTTTTTAGTACGGCAGTTTGTGCCAATTTAATAGGCTTAAACCTTTCGGCAGCACTAAACTCAGTAGTTTCGGCATATATTGCCATTCCTTTTATTTTAGTTCCTCAGCTGTTATTAAGTGGAATTGTAGTAGATTTTACAAAGATGCATAAAGATATTAAATCGATCAAATATACTCCTCTTTACAGCGATTTAATGACTACGCGTTGGGCATACGAAGCATTAATGGTAAATCAGTTTAAAAATAATCTTTTTGAACGTAATTTTTATGAACTTGACCAAAAGTTGAGTTATACAAACTTTTATACCTTATTTTATATACAAAAACTGGAAGGAATATATGAAAATTTAATCCGTAGAAAATCAAAACATCCTAAAAAGTCTATTTCTTTATTGAAAAATGAATTTGAAAAGCTGGCTATGGAGACCGGAAAGTACCAATTTAAACAATTAGCTGTAAAACTTGAAACAGAATATGCTACAAATGATTTTCAAAAATTATTTCAAAACAGCTTGAAATTATTTAAAAATGAGTTAATTAAAAATCAAAATAAGTATTCTAAACAAAAAGACCATATATACCTCAATTTAATAAAAAATATGGGGAGTGTTGCGGCATTACAAAAGTTTAAAGAAGATAATTTTAATCAAAGTGTTGCAAATTTGGTTTTAAATACCTATTCGGTAAAAAAAATAATTGCTTATCATAACGAAATTGTTCAACTTAAGGATCCGATTTTTCATATTCCTGACAGTAATTATGGCAGGGCTCATTTTTATGCACCGGTAAAACGAATAGGTCGTCTGTCTATTGCCACTTTTTGGTTTAATCTAATGATTATTTGGATAATGAGTTTGGGAATGTATTTGGCTTTA
>JAKIUH010000222.1 GCA_021647685.1 Bacteroidales bacterium | reverse complement strand
CTGCAAATATAGTGAATAAATTATTATTTCAACAAAATTTTTTTTGAGAATTATTAAACTTTTTAGTAAATTTTTGATTATCAATAAATTTATTAACGTTATTGTCTGCTCTTTTAAGAATGTATTTACTCATTTATAAATTCTATTTCTTTAAAAGCATAGCTTTTAATGCTATTGTTAGCATATTGTAGTACTAATTTTCCGTCATCTTCAATATCTATAATTTTTGCTTTTACTTTTATCTTATCAATTAAAAATTCACTTTCAATTTTAAAACGGTATAGATGCTGAAAATACGAAGCACTTAATTTTTTATATTGTTTCTTTTCTAATTGATGGTATCTTATATTTAAGTTTTTTATTAGTTCATTTAAAAGTTTTTTCGGCTCATAAGTTTTTCCTGTTATGCTTGATAAAGATGTTGGGTTTGGTAAGTATGCCGGAAAATGCACTTGATTAATATTGATACCTATTCCGACTACACTACTGTATATATTAGCTCCGCGCAAGTTATTTTCAATTAATATACCGGCAATTTTTTTACCGTATATATAAATATCATTCGGCCATTTTATTTTTACATCGATAATATATTCCGATAAAAAATCATATACCGCCAAACTTATTGCTTTTGATAAAAAAAACTGATTTTCGGCTTTTAACGATTCATGAAAAAGTGCTGTACTCATTAAAATATTCTTTGCGGCTTCACTTTCCCATTTGTTAGTTCGTTGTCCTCTGCCGCTGGTTTGTTCGTCTGTATATACAACAAGTCCTTTTTCTAAATTATTCTTTAAATAATTATTGGTCGAATTGGTTTTATCTATATATATTATTTTACTACCAATTTGCATGTTTAAATATTAAGCAAAATTATTTTCCGTTACCAAAACATTTTGCGTTGTAAAAATTAAATATTTGTACAAAAATGCGCTAAAAAAGGGCGTTTTGCAAAAAGAAAACGTATAATTAAACAAATTTTAACAATTCACAATATGCTATGAACATAAAAATGATTAAATTTGCAGGCTAAAAGAAACATATGACAAAAAATGATAATTCAGCACAAAAATTAGTAGAAGCAGTAGTTAACGGAATGCAAGAAAAAAAAGCAAAACAAATTTCCGTACTTGATTTGACAGGTTTAGAACATGCAGTTACCGATTATTTTGTAATTTGTAATGCAGAATCAAATACACAAGTTAGTGCAATTGCCGATTCAGTTGAACATTTTACCTTAAAGGAACTTAAAGAAAAAGCCATTCACAAAGAAGGTACTCAAAATGCTTTATGGATTTTGCTCGATTACGGTAATGTGGTTGTTCATGTTTTTCAGGACGAAGCACGAGAATTTTACGATATCGAGAGTTTTTGGGCTGATGCAGTCCGTAAAGATTATGCTGTGAACGAAATATAAGCTCAAATGAGTAGAGGCTTATTTTCTATAATACTGCCATTATAGCATGATTTATTTTAATTTTTAAAAAAAAAGACTGTCAATATAGCCGATATAATATAACGGTATAAGACTTGCAGGTCTTTTATAATTCTATCAACAATTTCTAAAATAAATGAACGATAAAGAAAATAAAAAAACACCGGATAATAAACCCAATAACTTCCCAAAATTCAATATTTATTGGATTTACGGGCTGATTGCTATTTCTTTTATAGGTTTACAGTTTCTTGATTTTGGAAGTGATTCAAAAGAAATTACCTGGAAGCAATTTGAAAAAGAAATGCTGCGAGCACATGATGTAGAAAAGGTGGTGGTGGTAAACCGTGAAAAAGCAGAAGTTTACATAAAACCTGATCGTTTCACATCAGCAAAGTATGATGAGTATCGCCCTAAGGGAGTTACCTATACAGCTAACAATAGCCCGCAATTTTATTTTAATATTGGGTCTGTTGAAACTTTTGAGAAACGAATGGAAGAAGCCCAGAAAGATTTTAAAGAATCAGAAATTGTTCCTGTTCGTTACGAAACACGTAAAGACCATGTTGGTGAACTGCTGAGTTGGCTAATGCCGATTATTATTTTGGTTGCCGTTTGGTTGTTTATATTTAAACGAATGAGTGGCGGTGGTCCGGGTGGAGGCAATATCTTTTCTATTGGAAAATCACGAGCAAAGGTATTTGATAAAGAAGAAGCTCACATTAAAACTAATTTTAACGATGTAGCCGGTTTAGCCGAAGCAAAAGTTGAAATAACAGAAATAGTTGATTTCTTGAAAAATCCCACAAAATATACAAAATTAGGGGGTAAAATTCCCAAAGGCGCACTTCTTGTAGGACCTCCCGGAACAGGAAAAACTCTTTTGGCAAAAGCCGTTGCCGGCGAAGCTGATGTTCCGTTTTTCTCCATGTCGGGTTCCGATTTTGTTGAAATGTTCGTAGGGGTAGGTGCTTCTCGTGTGCGCGATTTATTTTCACAAGCCAAACAAAAAGCTCCTTGTATTGTATTTATTGATGAGATTGATGCAATTGGGCGTGCACGTGGTCGTGGTCCAAACTTCGGCTCTAATGACAAGCGTGAAGATACATTAAATCAGCTACTCACAGAAATGGACGGTTTTGATACCAATACAGGCGTGATTATTCTTGCTGCAACAAACCGTGCCGATGTTTTAGACCCGGCGCTTTTAAGAGCAGGACGTTTTGATCGCCAAATTCATGTTGAATTGCCTGATTTGAATGAAAGAGAAGAAATATTTAAAGTTCATTTACGTCCGCTTTCGGTTGAAAAGAACTTTGAGCCAAAATTTTTGGCAAAACAAACACCCGGATTTTCCGGTGCCGATATTGCCAATGTATGTAATGAAGCAGCGCTAATTGCTGCACGGCGTAATAAGAAAGTTGTTGAAAAACAAGACTTCTTAGATGCGATAGACCGGATAATCGGTGGTTTGGAAAAGAAAAACAAACTGATTACCGTTAATGAAAAGAAAACAATTGCCTATCACGAAGCAGGACATGCTACCATTAGTTGGATGCTTGAACATGCCAATCCTTTAGTAAAAGTAACAATTGTACCTCGTGGTCAGGCTTTAGGTGCTGCATGGTATTTACCCAAAGAAAGACAAATTACTACCGTTGAAGCTATGCTGGATGAAATGTGTGCCGCACTTGGAGGTAGAGCTTCCGAACAACTAAATTTCGGTAAAATCTCAACCGGTGCACTTAACGATTTGGAAAAAGTTACCAAACAGGCATATGCTATGGTTTCCTATTTCGGTATGAGCGAAAAAATCGGAAATGTGAGTTTTTACGACTCACAAGGAAGAGGTGACTATTCGTTTACAAAACCGTATAGCGAAAAAACTGCAGAGCAAATTGATTCGGAGGTTAAACGCATTATTGAAGAGCAATATCAAAGAGCTTTGCATATCTTGCAAGAGCATAAAGAAGGTTTAATCGTTTTGGCTGAACGTTTATTGGAAAAAGAAGTCATTTTTTCTGATGATGTGGAAGAGATTTTTGGAGAGCGAAAGTTTAAAGAAGAGGAATTGTATGTTTCCAAAAAGAATGGTAGTTCTGAAAATGTGGCAGATCATTCAAAAATCAATGAGAAAAATGTTTCAGAGGAAAAATTAGTGAATAAAGAAAAGGTTGAGGAAGAGCCTGAAAAGGAATAATCTTATGTTAAAAAGATAAAAATGCTTGTCTAAAATATTAGGCAAGCATTTTTTTTGTTGAACTATGCAACTTTTTGTTTACTTTTGATAAACTGTTTTGTTTTTAAGAATTAATATAAACCACTTAAAAAGACAGGTTGAAAGTATATAATTGGCTCATAAAACAATATTAAAAATGAATACCGGCTCAAAAAATATCATTCTACAACGGATTAAAAACGGGTTAAAAACAGCACGCTTTAAACGTGACTTTCAAGAAACTGGAAATAAAGATTTAATTTTCAATAAAATAGATAAGCCCTTGCTTGAAATATTTAAGGAGGAATTAATAAAAATTAATGGCGAATATTTTTATTTTTCTAATGAAGAGGAATTGATAAATCATTTAACAGACTGTTTTGACGGATTAGCTCCTATATACTGTTCTGATAGTCATTTAATAAAATATCTTGAAACGGCCAATATAGAATATTATACAGATTTTGACCATAAGGAAATTAAAACAGGTTTTAGTTCATGTGAATACTTGATCGCCCGATTTGGCAGTGTTATGGTAAGTTCTGCATTACCCGGTGCACGTAAAGTTTTTTCTTATCCGCATACACATATTGTAATAGCAAAAGAAAATCAATTGGTTGCAGAACTTGAAGATGCATTAGCCGGAATGAAACAAAAATACGGTTCTAAACTTCCTTCACAAATTATTAATATCACCGGACCTTCAAGAACTGCGGATATTGAAAAAACACTTATTTTAGGAGCACATGGTCCGAAAAGATTTATGGTTTTTATACTAAAATCTTAAAAATATAATGTTTTTTCATTACTTTGTAAATGTGAAACTCTAAAATTAAAATACTAGATAATGAAAGATTGGATTAAATTAGAAAGTTTCGATCGCTTGCATCAAGCTGAATTACGAAAAAACATTCTGGAAGAAAACAATATTCCTTCAGTGATTATTAATGAAAAAGACAGCCTCTTTCTTTTTGGTGAAATTGAACTTTTTGTTCGTAAAGCCGATGAAGCAAAAGCAAAAGAATTAATTGATGAGTTTAGGGGATTAAGTAAAATAAATTCTTTTGTGGGTAAAAAGCAAATGGAACTTTTTCGGGACATCCTTTATAAAAATGAGATACACTCTATTTTAAAAAAGAAAGAAGACAGTAAATTTATACTCGATAATTATGAAGTTTATGTAAATAATAATGAAATAGAGCGTGTTGCCGATTTTTTGCAACATAAATTAAGCGATGATTGGCAAATTGTAAAATCTTTTCATAGAGTAAGGCAAACAAAGTATAATACGGATTTGCTTGATGAAGCCGGTATTGATAATTTTATAATCAAGCGAAAAGATACTGCCTATCATCTTCAAAAAGTTGATGTGTATGTCAATAAAAATGATTTTGAGAAAGCTGAAAAACTTTTAAATGAATTAAACGGATGGATAAAAGTTAGAGATTATTCTGAAAGGCATTGGGCTGATTTGGATGAAGATTTACTCAATGAAAATAATATTAAAGGTATTATTCTTAAAGATGGTAATAAATATAACTTACTTGTAGAAGCAAATAATGAAGAAAAAGCCATTGATTTAATTAATACCAAAAAAGATTGGGTAGTTGTTAAAGAATTCAGCAGTTTAGAAAATGCTAATTTTGCAGAGCAAGTTTTATTAAAGAATGGAATTAATTCAGTGATTGTAAATGAAAAAGATAGCCTGTTTTTAATTGGTAAATTAGAACTTTATGTTGAAGTAGATAAAAAAGAACAAGCAGAAGAAATTTTAAAACAACTATAAATTTAAATCTAGTGTTATGTCAAGTATATTGTGTCGTATAAGTTGAAGTTATTTTTGTGTAGAACAAGGCAAAAATTTTTAGCATAGCAATAGTTATGGTCGAAATTTTTAACAAAGTTCTACGCAAAAAGAACGAAACTTGGTGTGACTAAAACATGCTTGACATGGCACTAGCATTGCAGAATTTGCAAAACACTAAACGAATGAAGAATAATTTTATCCAAAGAGTACTCACTGCTATTGTTTTTTCTTTTATTTTAATAGCAGGTACTTTATTGCATCCGATATCTTTTTTTGTCCTGTTTTTTATAATAATTATCATGGGGCTTTTGGAGTTTTATAAGTTGGTTGAAGTTGCCGAAATACAACCTCAATACTTTTCCGGTATTTTATTAGGAATGGTTATTTTTACAGGAAATTTTTTATTTGCTCGAGGAATGGTCGATTTTAAATTATTTCTGGTGATTATTCCGGTTTTAGTTACCATAATGATAACCGAATTATATCGGAAAAAGAAAAACCCTTTTTCTAATATTGCATTTACTATTTTTGGAGCATCTTATGTTTCAATTCCCTTTGCTATATTAAGCTGGTTTGTTTTTAATCAATCCTATCCGGCTAATTTTTACCCTTTAATGCTTATTGGTTTCTTTATCCTTATTTGGGCAAATGATTCAGGAGCATATGTGGTTGGCTCTTTAATAGGCAAACATAAACTTTTTGAACGTATTTCACCCAAAAAAACATGGGAAGGCTTTCTCGGAGGCGGTTTGTTTTCGCTATTGGCTGCATGGCTGATTTCTTATTATGTTGATGTTATAAGTTTGACCGATTGGTTGGTTATTGCTACACTAACTTTTATTTTCGGTACATTTGGCGATTTATTGGAATCTTTGCTTAAAAGAATGGTAAATGTTAAAGATTCCGGACAAATTATGCCCGGACATGGAGGTATTTTGGATCGTTTTGATAGTTTAATTATTGCAGCACCTATGGTTTTTATTTATTTAATGATAATTTTAAAGTAACTTTGCAGTTTTAAAAATCTGTAAAAAATATAAAAGCAGGTTTTTCCATAAGCTAAATAATTGTTTAATTAAAATTTATTTTTGTGAGAATACATAAAGAAGGATACACGACTATTATCGTTGTTTTATTTGTGTTATTATTAATTAATACAGCCATTTATTTTAAAATTGAAAAAGCCGTAGTTTTTAAATATATTTTTGCCGGTGCATCAGTTGTTTTTTGGATTTTTATGATTGCTTTTTTTAGAGTTCCTAAAAGAGAAGTGCAGATAAATCCTCAAACTGTATTAGCACCTGCCGATGGCGAAATTGTGGTAATTGAAGAAACTATTGAAACAGAGTATTTTAAAGACAGGAGAATACAGGTTTCTACTTTTATGTCGCCATTAAACATACATGTAAACTGGTGTCCTGTAAAAGGAACTGTTCAATATACAAAATACCATAAAGGTAAGTATCTGGTTGCATGGCATCCTAAGTCTTCTACTTTAAATGAGCGCTCAACTGTTGTACTTAAAACTGAAAACGGACAAGAAATTCTTGTCCGACAAATAGCAGGAGCAATGGCACGAAGAATTGTTACTTATCCTAAAAAAAATGATTCTTATAATCAAGCAGAACAAATTGGTTTCATAAAATTTGGTTCGCGTGTAGATGTTTTTCTTCCGCTTGATGCAGATGTTAAAGTAAAATTGCATCAGCAGGTAAGAGGTACACAAACCGTATTAGCTATTTT
>JAKIUH010000221.1 GCA_021647685.1 Bacteroidales bacterium | reverse complement strand
TATTTTTGTGTTATAACAAAAAACTTCTTATCATCTTTATTTAAATTTCGTTTAGCAGTTTCTCTTGTAAGTACATCAATTACTTTACTAGATACAGGAAGAATAAATTTATTTTTTGCATATCTTGTAATCTCTAAGAGTTTATGCAAATAAAACGTTGCTTGTTGATATTCTTTGGGTAAAGTTCCTTGTTTTAAAGGTAAAGTATCAAGGTTTGATACAATTTGCTCTCTGTCGGTAAAAGGTGATAGTTGCATCACATCTCCTGCCAAAATCCATTTTTTCGCATAAAGTCCCGGCACAAGAAATTCCTGAAAAGTAGTCTTACTGCTTTCGTCAATGATTAAATAATCAAATTCTGGAACTATTGGTTCTTTTATTTGTGGAACATTTTTATAATATCCTATTTTTCTGGTTTTAAATTTAGGGTGTTGCAAAATTCCGATAGTTGTTCCACAAACCAAATTTGCTGTATCAAGCAATAAATTTTCTGAAATATTATGTTCTTTTTGTAAATTGTCTATTTGAAATTCTCTAATATCTACGTTAATACGATTTTCGTCACCTATACGAACAGGTAAAATATTAAATCGTTCTATTAAGTTTGGCTGACCATCATCTTTCTCTTTTAAACGCTCCAAAACATTGTCTATCGCTACATGTGTAGAACCACACAGCAAAACTCGTTTTCCTTGTTTTGCTAATTGACAAATTAATTCTAAAATAACGGTTGTTTTACCTGAACCTGGGGGACCTTCAAGTATTGCAAAATCGGGTGTTGATAGTGCTTTTTTTACAAATTCTCTTTGTTCTGCACTTCCACTTCTGTTTTCATCAGTTAAAATAATCCAATCATTTATAAACTCGTTATCTGCTTCGTTCCACTTTACAACTTCTCTTTTCTCAAAAAGTTTGATTAAGTTAGAGTGTTCACCAACCGGCATTTTTTGAAGCGTCAAAACAGCTTCTAATTGTTTGCGAAGCTGATAAGTATTTACTCTTACTTGTAATTCTTTGCCTTTTGGAAAAACAAAACTATTATATCTTTTGCTATTTTTTTCTCTTAAAATTAATTTATATTCACTCTCATTCCCCTGTGCGACAGTGTATTCATTATCTTTATCATCTTTTATAGAAATATCATCATCAAAAAAGTATTTTAAAGGTGAAAAACCGGGGATATCTTCTTTTTCTTCTCCAATTTCATATAATTGTGTCCAAAATTGATTTTTGTCTTTATTTCGTAATTCTGAAATAGTAAATTTCACATTATCACAAATTACCTTTTTACCAATAATTGATTTATCATTTATTTTAAAAACTAAATTTTCTGTATTTTCAGCATTAAAAATAGTACCATCATCAAAACTAATATTTTCTTTATTTAGTAAATTAAATAACTTAAAGTTTTGTTGTCCTGTATTCTGTTTTTCGTCATAAACAATATATCTACCTATTTCTTCTTTTATTAGTTTGGTGTTTTGTGGCTGCTCGGATACTTCAATTATTTCAAAATCTATTTGTTTGCCATTTATTGAAATTTTAGACTTATTTAAAATACCTTTTACCTCGACAATATCATTTTTTACAGAAATAATATTGACTTGCTTATTTTCCTGAATTATTTTATCGGTTTGCTTAACGGTAATCCAAGTCGGTTTTATTTCAACATCATCACCTGCCCAATTTGCTTTTTCAATATTTTCATATATCTCTTCTAATTTTATTCTGTTTTCAGAAATAAAGTTTTGCTCAGATAAGTTTATTTTAATTTTTTGCTTGTTATTCCAAATAATTAACGGAATGTCAAAATCTTTTTCAAAATCACCTTCAATTGAATAAATACCTTTTTCAATATTCAGAAGTTTTATTTTTGTTGTTTTTGGGATTTCGTATAAACTACCAATAATTTTTAATTCTACTAAATTATCTTTTTTTACTTTTGTCCAAGTTGCTTTAATGTCTTCCTTTCTATCAAAAGCCTTTATTGTTGTGTCAAGATATTGATAAAAAGGCGTAAATGCATTTTGGGCGGTGTACATTATTGCTTTTGAAACTCCAATATTTTTTTCAAAAGTTAAATCATAATCTTTTGGTAATTGTAAAAAATAATGCAACATAATTTATTTCCTATTTTATAAAAGGATTATTGTATTGTTCTTGTTTTAATTTAGGGATTTTTTCTTCTGTTTTAACTTCCAGTTTTTCAGGTTTTCCATTTGATGCCATCACTGCTCTACTTTTTGCCCATTTACGCATATCTTCAATGACTTCACTCATTGTTTTTGCAAGAGGATAAGTTTTTTCGATAGCATCTTTTATATCTTTGGTTGTTAAATCTTCTGCATTATCATAAGCCTGAAACATAGCCTCTTTTACTGCCTCCTCTAATTCTGCACCGGAAAAACCTTTACTTGCTTTTGCAAGTTCTTCAATGTCAAATTTATCAAGATTAGAACGTCTTTTTTTGATATGTATTTTAATAATATCTTTTCGTTCTTCTTCTGTTGGCAAATCAACAAAGAATATTTCATCGACACGGCCTTTCCTTAATAATTCAGGTGGCAATTGTGAAATATTGTTTGCAGTGGCAACAACAAATACAGGTTTCTTTTTTTCTTGCATCCAAGTTAAAAATGTACCGAGAACTCTTGCTGTTGTTCCTCCATCAGTACTACCCGATGAAGATATACCTGACATCCCCTTTTCTATTTCATCAACCCACAAAATAGAAGGTGCTATGGCTTCTGCAATGTTTAAAGCTCCACGAATATTTTGTTCACTTTCGCCAACTATCCCGCCAAATATTTTACCCATATCCAAACGTAATAATGGAAACTGCCATTCACTACCTATTGCTTTTGCAGTCAAACTTTTACCAGTGCCGGGGATACCGAGCAATAAAATTCCTTTTGGAGTTTCAAGCCCAAATTCTTTTGCCGATTTATCAAAACCACGTCCACGTTTTTTTAGCCAATCTTTTAAATTATCAAGTCCGCCTATATCTTTCATCGTTTCTTTTGGGTGATAATATTCCAAATAACCACTTTTTTTAATAATATTTTCTTTTTCTTTAATAATTATTGGTATTTGAGAAACTGTTAATTCACCATCTTCAACAAAAGCTCGTGCAAATGCTCTTTCTGCTTCCATTATTGTCAATCCTAATGCTGCTTCTATGAAATCGTCGTCAGGTTCTTTGTATTCTATTTTGAAATCGTTACAAACTTTACCATAAATTGCTTTTATATCTTCAAAATTTGGATATTCTAAGTCAATAATTTGCACTTCTTTTTCCAGTTCTTTTGGCAAAAAAGGAAAAGGTTGGCTTAAAATCAAAGTCTTATCTTGAAAATTTGATAAAGCAATGTTTCTTAATCTTCGTATATTTTGCACTTCATGTTCTTGCAAATCAGGGTGAAAATCTTCTAACAAAACAATTACATTTTTAGTTTCTTCATCGGTGAAGAATTCTAATGCTTGACTTGATTGTTTTTTATCCTCATCTTCTTCAATAAAAGTTCCTTTTTCACTATTCCATTTTCGGATTCCGTCAATTCTATTCCAAACAAATAAATCTCTTTTCAATTCATTTGCAACTTTAATCACAGCTCCGTGAATTCTTAAAGTTTCGTAGCTTATTATTTGAACAATTTTTGTTCTTGCTTTAATAGCGTTTAATAGCTCTTTTTCAAATTTCATAATTAATTCTTTATTGTCAAGTTTCACAAGGTTGTTAATGAGAACTTGTTTATTATTTAGGTTTCAAAGATAGAATGTTTCTTCGTAATTTCATGAGATAAAGGCTTATTTAGGGTAGTTTTTCTATATAAAAGGTAAAGTTTTAATAAAATTAGAACTATATTTTTTATCATATTAAATAGTCAAACGCCTTTCTATACTCTTTCAATAATCATTGCATGACCATGACCACCTGCTGCACAGGCTGCTATTAATGCAAATTCTTGATTTTCATTAATTAAACGATTTGCAGCAGTCGTTAATAAACGTCCGCCCGTAGCTCCAAATGGATGCCCCAGTGATAGCGACCCACCTAAAATATTTAATTTATCCATTGGAATTTCACCAAATTTATGGCTTAAACCTAGATTTTCTTTTCCAAACTTTTCTGAGTTTAAGGCTTTTAAAACAGCCAGAATTTGTGCTGCAAATGCTTCATGAATTTCAAAAACACCAATATCCTGTAAGGATAAACCTGCCATTTTCAATACCTTTGGTATTGCATAAGCCGGACCCAACAAAAGCTCTGTTTTGGGGTTGCGTCCTACAAAAGTATAGCTTTTAATACGTGCTTTGGGTTTGAGTCCTAAACTTTGGGCTTTTTCTTCTTGCATTAATAAAACTGCCGAAGCGCCATCGGTTAAAAATGATGAGTTTGCAGCCGTTAATGTTCCGTTTTTTTTATCAAAAGCAGGTCGTAATTTGGATAATTTTTCAACTGTACTGTCTGCCCTATAGGTATTGTCTTTTTTTATTAATTTATAATCAGGCAGGGTTTCAATTGCTGCAATTTCAGCATCCAAAATACCTGCTTCGGCAGCTCTTGCAGCTAATTTATGTGAACGAACGGCATATTCATCTTGTTCTTTTCGCGAGATTTGCATTCGAGCCGCTAAAAGCTCAGCATCTTGTCCCATGCTTAAACCGGTAGTAAATTCTGTTATATCAGGTATTTCCGGCTTAAAATCGGCAAAACGAAGGCTTGTGAGAAATTTCAAAGTATCGCCAAAAGATTTAATTTTTCGTGCATTAAAAAGTTTTTTGCGCATTTTTTTCCGAAACATTATCGGAATATCCGAAACACTGTCCGTGCCACCTGCAATAGCAACTTCAATATTTCCAAGTTTAATCATATCAACGGCTTGTGCAATTGCCACATTTGCCGAAATGCAAGCTTGCGAAACCGTATGTGCCGGAGTTTCGGGTGATAATCCGGCAATTAACATTGATTCTCGTGCAACATTGGGAGTACTGATATTATGAATGACTGTGCCCATAATTACTTGTTCAATTAGTTTATGGTTTATGGCAATTTTATGTAACAAGCTTTTAATGGCAGATGCACCCAATTGATAGGACATCATATCTGCATAATCTGTTCCTGAACGAAGAAAAGGGGTGCGAATACCGTCAATGAGCACAACATTATGTATCTTTGAAAGATTATTCATTATTTATTTTTTTGAATGACTTTTATTTGATTTTTTTGCATAAAAATAAAAAAAATACATATCAAATCAAATTTAGCCGGAGCTTGAACATGAAATCCTATGCAAAAAGAATTTAAAAATCTTTTAAAAATATTGATTGCCTTTATTGTTGTATTGTTGTTTTTTTCGGCAATACGTGTATATTTTTATTTTTCAAATCAAAGTCTTTTTACCGGAAACATTCATTTGTTAAAAGCATTTTTATTGGGTTTGTTTTATGATTTTCGGTTTATTTTATGGATAAACAGTCCTGTATTTTTTTTATTCTTTTTCCCTTTTCGGATACGCAATACTTTGTTTTGGCAAGGAATAGTGCGAATTCTATTTTTAGTCATTAATTTTTCATTTCTATTGTTTTATTTGTTCAGTGCAAAATTTTATTCTGTTTTGTCCGATGATTTTTTGTCGATTAGTGAAAGTAATAATGTGATACCTGCTTTATTTAAGAGTGTGTCGCAGATTCGATATAATTTTTTTAATAGTTGGGATTTGCTTTTATTTGCTGCTTTTGCATTTATTGTTTTGTGGCAAATTTTTCCTTCAATAAATAATTTGCTGTTTGAGCGAACAAAAAAGAACAAACTAAGCCGATATGCATTAAGTTTTTTAGGAATTATAATTCTGTTTTGGGGATTTTATGTTCATCGTTTTCAAACGGAAAAGTGGCAAAGTTCTTTGTTTCAATACGAAAATCGTCCAACGGTACTTTTAAGTATCAACAGCGGTTATCAATTGTTGCATTTATATCTTGATAAAACAGAAGAGTTTTACGGGAATAAAAACGATGCACAGTCAGCCGATTTATTTTCGGTACATAAAGCCTATGTATCGTCTCAGGGTGCTAAGTCAAATTTATTTTTGGCAAATATTTATTTAAACGGAATTTCTTTTGATGAATTTATCAAAAAAATTAAAGCATTTGGTTTTTCTTATCATTTAAGCAATAATTTTTATGCTACGCATAAATTAAAGCTGTTTTCAAAAGATGAGCTGTTTTTATCTTTTCCTGAATTTATGAATAAACCTTTGTATCAAACTAAATTTGCTTTTAATAATTTTCAAAGTATTGCCGATATTTTGCGCAAAAACAATTATCATACAATTTGGATAAGTAACCGGATTGCTGATAAACAAATGAAAGCTGAAAAGAATTTTTACGGTTTTGAAGAGTTAATTACCGATGAAGAACCCAATCGTTTGTTGGATAAATTAAGCGAAACCATAGACAAATCAGCACAAGATTATTTTGTTTTTATTGATTTTAAGGGTGATTTTTCTGAAATTCTGAATTTTTTAAGCGATAAATATTTTAATAAGAATGCGCTTATCGTATTAAATATAAAGCAATCATCAAAAAAAGATTTTGATTACGGTAAAATTATTTTTTTATTACCTGAAAATTCATCAAAAATAACTTTTTACACTGATACATTGAGCGATTTGGATATTTTTCCCTCTATTATTGATTATTTAGGAATTAAAAACGAATTTGTTGCTTTTGGGAAAAGCATTTTTAAAAAGCATGAAAAAGTTCTTTTTCAGTACACCGGTAATGATTATATTTTAATAAACGATAGTTTATTGTTGCGTTATAACGGAAAATCTACTAAATGGCTGATTAATTATCAAAAAGACCCTGATGAATATTATGATTTACAAGACGAGTATCCTGTTCAAAAAGTAGAAATGGAAAACAGGATAAGAGCAATCATTAGTGAATACAAAAAACAATTGAGAATTTACTGATAACCACTATTCTATGAGTACTAAACTGAGCCATAAAATTATTGATTTTTATTCAAAACTAAAAATAAAGGAAAAATTACCTGCAGGTGTGGAGATTTTAAATCCTTACGGTAATAATCCGGTGAAAAAAGCAGTAAATGATTTTTACAGGAAATATTATGATGATAAGGATGAACGTATTTTAATTTTAGGCATTAATCCGGGCAGGTTTGGTGCCGGAATTACCGGAATTCCGTT
>JAKIUH010000220.1 GCA_021647685.1 Bacteroidales bacterium | reverse complement strand
ATGAACAGAATGAATTAAATCAGTTAATTGAAAATTTGAATTATCTTCAAGTTTTCAAGAAAATTCAAAAGACAAAATTAAATGCCCCTAATGTTATTTTTAAACACAAACAAGTTCTAAAAAGAAAACACACAAAGATTTTTTTCAGTTTAAAAACAAAATTTTTGTATCGTGCAGCAGCATTAACTCTGTTACTGATTAGCTTAACATTTTTGTTTAAACAGGATAAACAATCTGCAATTTATAATGTTTCTCTTTTAAAAATAAAAGAAATTCCGAATCGAGAAGTAAATGCATATCAAAAAAATAATTCTTCTTTGGCATTTGTAAATAAAACAGATTTTACAGAAATAAAGCCGGATGATATAATCAGGAAAAAAGAAAAAGAACCTGTATTAATTAAATCCAAGACTGTAAATCGAATAATGCAAGAAAATCAACAAAAAATAAAGCTTACTATTGCTCAAAACAACGGGAAAAAATTTACACCCGAAAACAAGCGAACGAATAAACAAATTTTATCGAAACAAAAAGCAATTTGGAAAATTAAAAAAGCCGGTAAAACAATAGTTTATACGATTGCTTATTCATTACGTAAAAATTTTCGTTATAAAAAACAATATTTAGACGACGGAAAAGTATTGATTGCATTAAAAGCCGGTGAATTTGAATACCAAAAGCTTAAAGAAGTGAAAAAACCATAAATCATACATTCTGAGCTTTATACCAGCCTTCTATTCCTCCTTTAAGGCTATATACATGTTCAAAGCCATAATCTATACGAAGCATGTTCATAATAAAAAAACTATCTACACCATGCCAACAATAAAGCACAATCGTTTTATTTTTGTTTAACTTGCTTATATAAGTATTAATTTGTGAAGCAGGAATATGTTCGGCTCCTTCAATAGGCTTAAAATATAATATTTGCTCTCTTATATCAATAATAACAGGTTCTTCTTTTGCCTCAATCATTAATTGTAATTGTTCGGGGCTGATAAGTTTGTCGTAATTCATATACTTGGTTTGCAGTATTCTTCGTAATCAATTAATTCATCTATTTCAAAGTTGTTTTCATCACGTTCAAGCCGGAATTTTTGAACAGAATGTTCTAAAAGGTCATAAACAAGTACTTTTCCGGATAAAACTTTTCCTATTCCGGTAATCACTTTAATTACCTCAGAAGCTTGAATAGCTCCCACTATTCCCACCAAAGCACCTAGTATTCCTGAGCCTGCAGATTCTAACAGTTTTTCAGAACGCGGGGGGAAAGGGAATAAACACCGGTAACTTGGACCATTTTTATAATTGAAAACCGACACCATTCCTTGATATTTGTATAAGGAAGCATGAACCATCACTTTATTTTTAATAATACAGGCATCGTTTAATAAATAGCGCGCTTGAATATTGTCGGTAGCATCTACAATAATATCATAATCATCAATAATTTTTAAAACTCGTTCGTCTTTCAAAAAAATATTGTGAATATTTACCTCCACATTAGGATTGAGCTTTTCAAGTCTTTTAGCAGCAATTATCGCTTTTTGCATACCAATTTCAGATTTGGCAAACATTACCTGACGTGCAATATTGCTAATATCCACAATGTCATTATCAGAAATACCAATAGTTCCAACTCCTGCCGCAGTCAAGTATTGCAAAACAGGGGAGCCCAAGCCGCCGGCACCGGCAACTAAAACCTTAGATTTCTTAAGTTTTAATTGTCCTTCAAGTCCAATGCCTTCAAGGATTATATGACGACTGTATTGCTTTTGTTCTTGTTTTGATAATTTTAAATCTTCCATCCTTTTCAATCAATTTACCGGATTTATCTACAAAGATATATAAAACCTTAAATCTACAAACTATATTCTAGTGCAAAGTCTGTGGCTTTAAGGTATAAAAAATTACGGGATGATTAATTTTTTTGTTTTCAAAGATTGCTCATTATTTAAAGTGTAGTGAAAAAATGCAGGATAACAATCATTCCGAATAATAATGAATTTCTTCTTTCTCGTCTTTTAGCCACAATTCTTTTTTACTAAGGCGCAATATTGTATAAAAAGCAATTTGTTCCCCACTTGCCGAATTGAAATTTAAACGAATTTGATTGTCGCCAATAAATTCCCAATTACCGTTAATTAGGTTTTGTGTTTCTCCATAGATAATGTTTTGATTATAAGTCCCGTCTTTTGAAAACTCAAGTGTCCAGCCGTCAAAATCAGCGGAATGCTCTATATTTGTAGATAGGTTAATGCTGTATTCCACTTTCCATATTCGTGAAATTCTTTTGTTTTTGGATAATAAACTAATTTTTGGACCATCTTCAAATTTAGAACAAGAAAAAAGTAAAATTGAGATTAGAAACACAATATACTGTATATTTTTTTGTTTTATCATAGTAAAATGGAAACGTTAAAAATAGTTTTTAAAGTATGTTTATGTTCAAAAATAATAAAATCTTGATAAATTAACAATTTTTAATTCTAAGCCTTTTGCCAAAGCAAACAAATTATTATACTTTTGGCAGCTATAAAAAGAAAGGGCTTAAACCTAGTGTCATGTCAAGCATGTTTTAGTCATACCAAGTTTCGTTCTTTTTGCGTAGAACTTTGTTAAAATTTTTGATCATAACTACTGCTATGCTAAAATTTTTTGCCTTGTTCTACACAAAAATAACTTCAACTTATACGACACAACATACTTGAGATAACACTAGTTGAGCAATTACCAAAAGATATTTTAAAGGATGGACAAAAATACAATTACACTTTTTGTATATGGTGGATTACTAAAAGGAATGACCTTAGCACCATTTATTGAAGGAGCAAAATATCTGGGACCCGCTTTTATTAAAGCAAAAATTTATTTTTTGGGTCAGTTTCCGGGAATTGTGCAGGGTGATGATATTGTTTTTGGTGAGCTGTATGAATTGGATAGAAAAGAGTTACCGGCTTTAGATAAAATTGAGGATTATCATCCTGATAATATTAAAAAATCTTCCTATATACGCAAGAAGGTTGAGGTAAATACTTTGCCCGGTAAAACAAAAATTATCGCCGATGCTTATTTTTACAATCGAAGCATAGAAAAAGATCATATTTATATCGCGCATGGTGATTATCGCCGCTTTATTTATGAAGAGGAAAAAGAAAATTGTTGGTTAATTAATAGTGTTTTAGGAGGTAAAACAAATGGAGTTTTTAAAGATTTAGAACAAAATTTAATTGTTAAAACAGGCACACTCCAATTTATTGACACCCAAAAATCTAATGGCAGTATAAGCCTGAAACAAGAAAAAATACAATTAATACAATTGGATAAAACACAGTTTGATATAATTAATTCAATGAGCAAACAAAATAAAGAATACCTAAGCACAAGCGTTCCTTTTTATGATGAAACCGGAAACATTGATGTTGCAATAGCTGTTTTTAAAACTTTAGCTTAGTATTTGTTTTGGTTTTATGATTTTTTTTTAAATTTACGAAAAAATATCATGATAGAAATTAATGTAAATAATAAAAACTATACCCTTGATTTAAAAAAAAACGGTTCATTTACCAAAGGAACAATCAATAATAATGAATTTCGAGCCGATATTTTAAGCATAGACAAAAATAACTTCCATTTAATAAAAGATAATAAATCATACAATATTGAAATTTCGGAAATTGATAAAGACGCAAAAAAGCTGAAATTGAAAATTAATGGAAAAAACTTTTCCGTGCATGCAATGAGCGAGTTAGATATTTTGCTTAAAGAAATGGGGATGGATAATTTATCGGCAAAAAAAATGAAAGAGCTAAAAGCGCCTATGCCGGGATTAGTTTTAGATGTACCCGTTAACGAAGGTGATGAGATTAAAAAAGGTGATAAACTTCTGGTTCTAGAAGCCATGAAAATGGAAAATAACCTTAAAGCAGAGGCTGATGCAAAAATAAAAACCATTAAATGCAAAAAAGGACAAGCCGTTGAAAAAAACGAAGTGCTTATTGTTTTTGAGTAATTTTTATTAACTGCCACATTCATATTTTTTTTGTTCTTAAACTTTCATTATACGAATGAACAGAATGCTTTCTTTACTAAATACTTAAAGTCCTTTATACACATGAATTTAAGGCGAGAAGTCATCGTTGCTGTTTTTATACTCATTCACGCTATATTCATTAGTGCACAAGCAGATAGTTTGCTACGCAAGATTTCTTTAAGTTCTGATAATATAGAAAAAATATCACTTTACACAGAAATAAGTGATATTATTCCAATAGAAGATACACTCAATAAATTAGCATATGCCGATAGTGCCCTGTATTTAGCCGAAAAACAAAACAGTATTGAAGATATTATATCAGCTAGACATAATAAAGCAAGAGTTTTGCAAGCTTATAAAAATTATCATAATGCATTACATTATTACCTGTCGGCAATTAAATTATCAAAACTAACAAAAGATTTATCAGAACTTGCTGATTTATATTATAATATAGGAACTTTATATTATAGAATGGATAGTTTTCAACTATCGGTTGATGCTCATAAAAAAGCACTCCTAATTAGCAAATCAAAAAATGACACATCAGGTATTTTAAACGCTGAACAAGCCATTGCGGTAATGTTATGGCGAATGGGAAAGCTTAAAGAAGCAGAAAAACATTACCTAATATCGCTTGATATAGCTAAAGGGATGAAAGACAGCCTTATATTAACCAATGTAATAAATAGTTTAGGAGCGGTTTACTGGGGATATGGGAATTTTCATTCTGCCTTTAAATATTTTAATCAAGCGGCACAATTATCAAGCGCATCCGGTAATTACAGGAAACTAAGCTTGATTATGTGTAATATAGGTCTGATTTACTATGAATGGGGAGAGCTGAACAAGGCAATGAATGAATTTAAAGAGGCTTTAAAAATTGCAAAAAAAGAAGATTACACTTACAGTATTGCTTATGCTTATATAAATATTGGCGAAGTTTATCTAAAATTAAATAAATATGAAAATGCTCGTGTATATTACGATAGTTCATTAGTAAATTACCGGAAAATATCGAAAAAAATAGGTATGGCTTTTAGTTACCGTAATATTGCCAAGACCTACATGTTGATGAAAAATTATGAGCAAGCCATAAAGTATTATAATTTAGCAATAGAAACAGCCAAAGAGGTAAATACAAGGCATCATTGGGCAATTGCGCTACAAGGCTTGGCGCAAACTTACTTTGAATTGAACAACTTTTCTTTGGCAAAAAAATATGCTTTTGAATGCCTCAAAATAAGCAAAGTAGAAAATTATAAAAATATTATTAAGGATATTTATTTTTTGCTTTCCGATATTGCCGAAAAAGAACACAAACCTGCAAGTGCCTTAATGTATTACAAAAAAGCAAGTATATTAAAAGACAGTGTTTTTAATGAAAGCCACGGTAAGCAAATTGCCGAAATGCAAGCAAAATACGAAATAGAAAAAGCCGAAAGAGAAAACGCTTTTTTAAGAAAGGAAGAACAAGTGAAAAATTTGGAAATAAAAGCAAATCAAAGCAAAATTCGTTTTCAAAGTATTTTTTTAAGTGTTTTATTAATAATTTTAGCGGTTACCGGTATTTTAATAATAAAACTGTTACAAACACGAAAAAAATTATTGGAAAGTCAAAAATTGTTACTCGAAAAAAACAATAGAATTAATCACCAAAAAGAAGAACTTTTTGTACAAAGTAAAAACTTAACAGAGATAAACCTGTTATTAAACGACCGTACAATTGAACTTGAAAAAAAAACAAAGCAGTTACAAAAGAATATTGAAGAAATAGAAAAAGCAGCTCAATTTAAAAACAAAATGTTTTCAATTATTGGTCATGACCTGCGCGGTCCCTTAGGTACAATACATTCAATAATCAGCTTAGCCCTAAATAAAGAGCTTACCGAGCAAAGCCGTGAAAAATTACTTAACTCTGTAAAAGAAAGCTCTGTTTCTGCTTATAATCTTCTGGAAAATCTATTAACATGGGCAAATAATGAACAAGGAAAAATTAGTTTTGAGCCGCAAAACATAAATTTAAAAAGAGTAGTACAAAATAGCTGTGATTTATTATTTGAAACCGCAAAAAAGAAATTTATTAATTTCAATATATCTATTGAAGAAAACTGTATGGTGCTTGCCGATTATAATATGTTGGATACTATTATTAGGAATTTATTATCAAATGCAATAAAATTTTCTTTCGAAAACAGTAAAATAGATATTTCGGCAGAAAATAAAGGCGAATTTGTTGATATATCTGTTCGTGATTATGGTATTGGTATGAATGAAGAAGAGTTAAAGCATGTGCTCGACAAAGATATGTACTTTTCAAGTTTTGGCACCAAGCAAGAAAAAGGTACCGGAATAGGCTTACAACTTTGCTTTGAGTTTATTAAAGCAAATGGTGGAATATTCCGGATAATTAGCCAAAAAGGAGAAGGTACAAATTTTATCTTTTCACTTCGAAAAGCTAATGAGCAATAAATTTTCTTTAAAAACCTTTATTTGCAGATTAATGGTTCTATAAAAATTGCTACTTAAAAATGTTTTTTTTGGGAACCGTTGCAATAAAATTTTTCAAATAAAAAGGTTCAAAGTAAGCTACATCTACAAAATTTTCTTCACGAAAAGCAGTATCGGCAAGTGGTGCCATATATTTAGCACTACAAACAATATTGTCTAAAAATAAAGCATTAGGGTGTTGAATAGATTTTTTACATTTTTCAGCTCCGTTTCCGCAAAAAATAACTTGCCTGTCTTTTAAAATGTCTAAATAAGAATTTTTATCAATAATATCAGCCGAAATATCCGATTTTTGCACATTAATCGTGTCAAAAAATGCAGTATATACTTCCATTCTTCGAGCATCAATCATTGGGCAAATCCATGCATCGCGCTTAATTTGTTTGTTTGGTTCTTGGGTAACGCCAAATGCTAAGCTTTGCAAAGTGCTAATTGCAATAAGCGGTAAATCAGCTGCATAAGCTAAACCTTTTGCCGCAGAAACCCCAATACGTAAACCGGTATAAGAGCCGGGACCCATACTTACAGCTATTGCATCAAAATTTTTAATTTTTAACTGATTTTCTTTCAACAATTCATCAATAAAAACGGTCAAAAGTTTTGCATGCGACAAACCTTCAAAATTTTCTTTCAGCCCAATTACCTGCCCGTTTTTTGAAAAACTTACCGAA
>JAKIUH010000219.1 GCA_021647685.1 Bacteroidales bacterium | reverse complement strand
GGAATTAACCGAACACTTACTATCTCAGAACCATTCCAACCCTCAATTTCCGATACTTCTTCTGCATCGCGGGTTTCAATGGGGATTTCTGTTAATCCATTCTTAATTCTCCAATCGATTGAAGTTGAAGGCAGTGCCACATAAAATGGAATATTATTGTCGTTTGCCGCAAGAGCCTTTAAATATGTCCCGATTTTATTTGCCACATCGCCGGTAATTGCAGTGCGGTCGCTGCCCACAATTACCAGATCAACCATTCCGTGCTGCATTAAATGTCCGCCGGTATTATCGGGAATTACAGTGTGTGCAACTCCCTCCTCGCCCAATTCGAAAGCAGTTAACCGCGCGCCTTGATTTCGTGGTCGGGTTTCATCAACCCAAACATGAACCGGAATACCTTTTTTGTGTGCTTTGTAAATTGGTGCGGTTGCTGTTCCCCAGTCGATACAAGCCAACCAACCGGCGTTGCAATGAGTTAAAATATTAACAGTCTCATTTTTCTTCTCGTAAATTTGCTCAATAATTTCTAACCCAAACTCACCAATTTTATTGCTAAAATCAATCTCAATCTCTTTTAACGAGTTAGCTTTTTTTAGTGTTTGCTGAATCAGTTCAGAATTCAATTTTTTACTCAAAATAAAATCTACCATCTCGTCAACAGCAAAAGCAAGATTAACGGCAGTTGGACGCGACGATTTTAAATAGTCAGCTTTCAGTTCAATATACTTTTCAAAATTATCTCCTTTAAATTTCAGAAGTGCCAAATACATTCCGTAAGCCGCAGTAACTCCAATTAACGGAGCACCGCGAACCACCATTTTTTCAATGGCAAAAAAGGCATCTTCAACGGTTTTTAAATCAAATATCTCAAATTGAAAAGGAAGTTTGCGTTGGTCGATTACCTGAACGGTTTCCGAATTTCCCTCTTTCATCCAAATAGTATGGTAATGTTTTCCTTGAATTTCCATCCAATAATTCTTTATATTCGCCGCATAAAAATAGTAAAATGAAAACAGACCTCACCAATATAAAAAATATCATTTTCGATTTGGGAAGAGTTATCTTGAATCTCGATTTTGATGCATCGATAAAAGCATTTAAAGAGCTGGGTTTAAGCGATGATGTTTTGGCAAATTACAGTGCATACCCCGCCCCCTGTTTTTACGAACAGGAAATTGGAATTATTTCGCCCAAAGAGTTTCTAAAAAAGATGATTATAATTTTGGGAAATGATGGAATTACCGAAGAGCAAGTTCGTACGGCATGGCTAAAAATGGTTCTGGATATTCCGCCGCACCGTGTAAAAGTGTTGCAGCAGTTGAGTGAAAAATATAATATTTACCTTTTTAGTAACAGTAATAAAATCCATATCGACCATCTTGATATTGAATTCAGGGCAAAATACGGGTTTGAGTTTTCATCGCTTTTTGTTACACAATTTTACTCGCACGAAATTCATGAAAGAAAACCCGATTTAAGTTCGTTCGAAAAAGTGATTCAACTATCGGGAGTAAACCCCGCAGAAACTCTTTTTATCGATGATTTGAAAGAAAATATTGAAGGTGCAGAAAAAGCCGGGTTAAAAACATTCTGGTTAAAAGATGGAATGGAAATGGCTGAGATTTTTTAAATTTATTTTAATATCGTAACTCTTTTCAACCGAATATCTTTTACAGGTCGCCACTGGCGGTCGGTTTCAACTTTAACAATTTTGTCAACCACATTCATGCCCGAAATAACTTCTCCAAAAACAGTGTAAGTTCCGTCGAGATGTGGCGATCCACCCACCGTTTTATAGGTTTTTCGTTGCGTTGCACTGAATTTGTAATTGTTTTGTTCCTCCAGTTCATCCAACTCTTTATCGAAATATTTGCGCCCCGATACAATATAAAACTGCGATCCATCGGAGCGGCGACGTTCGTTTTTGGTGTCGGGTTTTCGAGGCGACCCAATCATCCCGCGCTTGTGAAACAGCCCCGGAACAATGTGTGCCGGAATTGTGTAACCCGGTCCTTTCCATCCAACATTATCGCCTTTTTCGGCGTAGCGTGTGTCGGCAGCACCGCTCTGAATACCAAAATCTGCAATCACCCGATGAATTAATAAGCTGTCGAAATAGTGCTCTTTAGCCAGTTTTATAAAGTTGTCGCGATAAGCAGGAGTCTCATTAAATAATCGTATAGTAATGTTTCCGGCATCGGTTTCTAAAAGCAACCCTTTTATTTTTTTGTTTTCGGCCGATAGTTTGCTTAGTTATTTCAATGGTTTAGTAGGTATAGTGAATATAAAATATGCCCCCTTTTTGTAATGTCTATCTACCCTAATTTTCCCGCCAAGAATTACTACCAGTTTTTTTGATATACTAAGCCCTAAACCGGTTCCTTGATATAATTTTGAATTATTAAATTCAATTTTTCTAAATTGGTCAAAAATTATTTCAGACTTTTCATCGGGTATTCCTATTCCTGTATCTTTAACATAAAACTCTATAAACCCATTTTCAAGCTTTCTGTAACCAAAATGCACACTACCTTCTTCAGTGAATTTTAAAGCATTCTCAATCAAGTTGCTCAATATCTGCTCTAATCTATTTTTATCCGATAATATTTTAAGCTCTTCTTTATCTTCCTGATTGTCAAAAATCAATTCGACTTTATCCGGTTTTAAATTTGAAAATTTTGAATATAAACCATTTAATAACTCTTTTGGCTTGATTTCTTTGTTATAAATTTCTATTCTTCCGGCTTCAATTTTTGAAAGGTCAATTATATCGTTGATTAATTCTAATAAGCGGTTACTGCTGTTTTGTATAATTTCTAAATATTTAGTCGTTTCGTTTTTACTAAGTTCACTACTTGTTAATAAATCGGTAAATCCGATTATGGCATTCATCGGTGTTCTTATTTCATGAGATAAATTACTTAGAAAAGAAGATTTGAGCTCATCGCTTTCTTTTGCTTTCTTGTTTGCAATGTATAATTCTTCGGTACGTTTAGTTACTAATTCTTTTAATCGGGCTTCTTGTTGTTTTAGTTCAATATTCTGTTTTAAAATTTGTTTCTGTTGACGAGTAATTTCTTCATTTTTATTTGATAAAAGTTTATTATTTATTTGTTTTATCTTTAAAATACGCCACATAAAAAATAAAACAGACAATAAAAAAAGTAAAATAATTGTTAAAATAACAAAGATTAGTTTATTAATTCTTTGCTCTTTAAGAAGTGCCAAATTTTCTTTTTCTTTTTTTTCTGTTTTGTATTTTATTTGAAGTTCAGATATTTTATTTTCTTTTTCTTCCGAAAAAATACTGTCTTTAATTATTGTGTAATTCTTAAAATTTTCAAAAGCCGACTTAAAATCACCATTTATTGTATCCATTTCTGCCAAAACATAATAGGCTTTCATTTTATGATTTAAAAAATGATATTTTTTTGCAGTATCAAGTAACTTTTTGTAATAAAAACCGGCTGTGTTGTAATCTTTAATCTTTTGATAAACTGAACCTATATTATCTAATGTTGTGGCAATACAAATCTTATTATCGTATTTACTGCATACTTTTAAAAGGTTATTAAACGCATTTAAAGCTTTTGGATATTCATTTTTTTCTAAATAGATCATTGCTAAATTATGGACTACTGATGCAGCTTTAAGTTCTTTATTTTCATTTTGAAATATTTTTAACGCTTTTTCCCAGTAACTTTCTGCAATTGTAAATTGCTCTTTTTTAAAATTTATGTTAGCAATGACATTGTATGCATCGGCTACTCCTGTTTTATAATGATATTTTTTACTAGTGGTTAATGACAGGTTTATGTATTCCAATGCTGTACTGTCATCACCTTTTTCACTTAAAACCATTGCAATGTGTCTGTATGTTTTAGCAATTTCCTGATAATTGTTACCATTGTTTATTCTTTCTAATTTCTTAAAAAGAAAATCTAAGCTAAGCGCTAAATCTCCTTTAGCCCAGTTAGCAGCGGCTAATGCACTATAGCTTTCAATTAATTTTTTTTCAAGATTATATTTTTTTGATAGTTTAAGTGCTTTTGTGGCATAAAAAATACTTTTCTCAGGTTCTGAATTGTAATATTTTATTGCCAACTTATTTAATATAGAAATTTGGGCTGTGTCATTTTTTGTAGATTTTGATGCAGATAATAAACTGTCAGTTTCTTGATTTTGGGCAATTAGCTGATTAAATATTAACGAAAAAAGTAAAAAAAATATAAACCGGAGCATTAGGATGTAAATTAAATAATATTCAAAAGTAGTATATTTTTATTTACTAACGCAAAAACTGCAAATTAATTATTTAATGAACATTTTATTGGTAATTAGGTGGATATATATTTTTTAGAATTCTATTTGTACTTTTTGTAGAATAAGTAAATGATGTGGTAACAAAAAAAATGTTCTTTAGGAGCTGAAGTATCGATTCCTGATATTACAAAAGGCACGAACTTAAGTTCGTGCCTTTTATTAGTCCTAAATGTATTCATTATTAATTAATTTTATGCCATAAAAGCAGAGTACATCCAAACCAGTTTTTCTTGTTCACGTATATAATCGCTCATTAAAGCATTTGTTCCTTCATCATCAGCATCTCCGCTTAGATTTAGGATTTCGCGCTGTTTTTTTAATAAAATTTTAAAAGCATCTAATATTGATTGTACCGATTCTTTTGCTCCGGTAACATTTACCGCTTCCTTAACTTCTGAAACTTCCAAAAATTGTGTATAACTATGGTAAGGAGCTTCTGCCAAAGTAAGTATTCTCTCAGCAATTTCATCAATTTTTAAAAATAAATCATTGTACAACTCTTCAAATTTTGCATGAAGCTCAAAAAACTTTTCACCTTTAATATTCCAATGCAAACCACGTGTGTTCATGTAAAAAATCTGATAATTTGCCAACAAGTCATTTAATTTTTCGGCTAAGTTTTTACTACTTTCTGTATTTAATCCTATTCTGTTCATAATTTTCTGTTTTTAAAAGTTTAACAATTAATCTATGACAAAGGTCGGAATTAAATCAATATAAATCAAATCAATAATGTTTATGTTTAAATAGTATTTAATTATAACTACTGATTGTTAGTGGTTTACGTTTGAAAGTTTTCTTTTTTTTATGAAAATAATTCTGCAAATGTTAAATATTTTACAAATAGAAGCCTTTTTTAATAAACCTGAGATTAGTTTAGGGCTTGATGAAAAGCTCAGATGTGCATCTATTTTGGATTTTGTGAAGTGTAGATGTATAAAAATACTTCAAACTGAACAAAATATAAAAGATGTGTACAGCTAAGCAGCTAAAAATATAATTGTTTGTATATAATAAATGCTTGCATTTTCTGATATTTTAGTGAAAAACCTTGCATCCCATGGCAATAATGCAAACATAAAATATTGATTAATAATACATTTAGCGTTTTTCAGCAAGCCCTAATTTACAGGTAGCTTTCAATAGCTTGTAGAGCTTCTTTTGTTCCCATTGGGATAGCTATTGCACCTTTGGGGACATCATAATCGCGTGGATTAATTCGGATAAAATCAGCATTGAACTTATGAAAAATACTGTTTGACTCCATTCGGACTGTGGGTACTGCATTTCCTGCCCCTGACTCAATTATTACCAAACGTGCTTTTGCATTTTTTAAATTATTTTGCCATTGGTGATATAAGCTATTCTGTTTTGCACTTCTGTCAGAAAGCCAAGACCAATCGCCAAACATTAATATATTAGGGCGAGCAATTGAGCCACAATCTAGACAGTGAGGTAAAGGTTCATGAGCTATAAAAGATTCCATAACCACATCTATATTGATGTCCGCTGCCTCCCAGATATGATGAGAGCATGGTTTTGTACATTGAAAATGATGAATTGAACCATGTACCTCATAAATGCGATTGCCACTAAAACCGGCTTTCTGGAACAGTCCGTCCACGTTGGATGTGAAAACAAAACCTCCAAATTCTTTTTTTTGTGTCCATTTTAGCATTAAGTTAAATCCGGTATGAGGAACTGTTTTGCGATATAAGTTTAACCGGTGTCCGTAAAAAGCCCAGGCAAGTTGAGGGTTACTTTCAAACCATATCGGATTTGCCATTTCGCTAAACGAGATACCTCGTTGAGCAATAGGAGGGTAGGCTTTCCAGAATCCTTGATTTCCGCGAAAATCAGGTAAACCCGAATCTACACCAATACCTGCACCGGCTGTTATGAGGATTGCATCTGCATTTTTTATTGCCTCGGCAGCTTTGTTTATTTCCTTATCAATATTCATTGTGGTACAATTTTACGAATAACATGTAAATTTATAGAAATATTTTATTATATTTGAAAAACTTTGTAAATTTCGGGTTTAGAATTAAAACATAGCAATAATGGCAGCATATATTGATACAAATATGGAAATAAAGTCTTACCTGACTTTTGAATTAGGTGAAGAAATTTTTGCCTGTCATGTAAACAAATTACTTCATATTCTGGAAATTCCTAATATCACTGAAGTACCTGGTGCTCCTGCTTATATGAAAGGAATTATTGATTTACGCGGAAAGGTTTTGCCTGTTATAGATACTAAGATAAAGATGGGAATGCCTCCGGTTGAGGTTACAAAAGACACCTGTATTGTTGTTATGGATATTAATTTAGATGATGACTCACTTTTAGTAGGTGTTTTGGTAGATAAAGTTATGGAAGTATTAGAATTTAATGATGATGAGATTTTACCTCCGCCAAATTTAGGAAGCAAGTATCACTCAGATTTTATCACAGGTATTGTTAATCGTAATGAAAAATTTATTATGATTATTGATATAGATACCATATTTTCATTAGATGAAATAGATTTTATGCGTGATAATTCGGAAAATGATATAGTTGCTGAAATAGAGGATGATGATGCAGAAGAAAGTGATAAAAATGAATAAAAATAGAGATGAGAGTTAGAAAAAATAAAAAGAGTTCTTTAGAAGAACTCTTTTTTAGTTTCTTAATTTACCAAAGTACCGATATTGTTCCCTTTAAGTATTTTTAATAAATTACCTTCAGTGTTCATATCAAAAACAAGAATAGGCAAATCCTGTTTTCGTCACTTTTTTGCAACACCCATATAAATAGTTGATAATCAGTATTTATGTTTTATCTTTGGGTGTTGCAAAATTATTCTTATGTTTATCAGAGAATTGAAAAATAGGTCTGGAAGTATTAGTATTCAG
>JAKIUH010000218.1 GCA_021647685.1 Bacteroidales bacterium | reverse complement strand
GTCTCAGCCGGTGTTTTAGTTGCAGGTGCAGAAATTGGTAAACGGGGTGATTACCGGTATATTATGTGGTTTGGTATTATACTGTTGTTTGCGGGAGTTTTTGATATGCTTGATGGTCAGCTTGCACGTAGTACCAAAAAGATGACAACATTCGGCGCGTTGTTTGATTCTACCTTCGACCGATACAGCGAAATGATTATGTTTTTTGGTATTGCCTATTATTTAGTTGCCTACCATTACTTTTTAAGCAGTGTATTTGCATTTATAGCAATGATTGGTTCAATAATGGTAAGCTACGTGCGTGCAAGAGCAGAAGGCTTAGGTGTGGAATGTAAAGTAGGAATAATGCAACGTCCTGAAAGAGTATTAACTATTGGAATATCAGCAATTCTTTACGGAGTAATTTCTCATTTTACCGGTGAGTTTAGAATCCGTGTAGATTGGCTGCCTTTTCCTCTGATTGAAAATATCACAATTTTCACTTTTCCAATATTCATACTGGCATTATTAACAAATTATACAGCATTTCAACGACTAAATCATTGCAAAATAAAAATGTAAAAATTATAAACTATCAAAATATATTAAAATGAGTTCAAAACAAAATATTCAAAGCCCGAAAGGGAAATTGGGAGTACTTACACCGGGAATGGGTGCAGTCTCAACAACTTTTATGGCAGGTGTTATAGCATCAAACAAAGGATTAGGAAAACCGATAGGTTCTATCGCACAAATGGGAAAAATCCGATTAGGAAAAAGAACCGAAGAAAGAAATCCTGACATTAAGGACTTTGTGCCTTTGGCATCAATGCAAGATATGGTTTTTGGCGGATGGGATATATACAAGGATAATGTATATGAAGCAGCCATGAATGCCGGTGTATTGGAAAAAGATTTATTAAATGCCATTAAAACCGAATTGGAAGCCATAAAGCCAATGCCTGCAGTTTTTGACCCCAAGTTTGTTAAAAATATTAACGGTGAAAATGTTAAAAACGAAAAAACAAAAATGGAAGCGGCAAAAGCTTTAATGAGCGATATAGCCACTTTCAAAGAAAAAAACAACTGCGACCGCTTAGTTATGGTTTGGTGTGCTTCTACCGAAGTATATACACAAATTACAGACATCCACTTATCTATTGAAAAGTTTGAACAAGCACTTGAAGAAAACCATCCCGCAATAGCGCCAAGTATGATTTATGCCTATGCAGCAATTAAAAGCGGCGTTCCTTTTGCAAATGGAGCTCCTAATCTAACTGTGGACATACCGGCTTTGATTGATTTAGCCAAACAAATGAATGTACCGATAGCAGGAAAAGATTTTAAAACAGGTCAGACTTTAATGAAAACTATTTTAGGTCCAGGATTAAAAACTCGTTTATTAGGTATAGACGGCTGGTTTTCGACAAATATATTGGGAAACCGTGATGGTGAAGTTTTAGACAATGTTGACTCGTTCAAAACAAAAGAAGTATCAAAATTAAGTGTTTTAGATAGTGTTTTGGAACCCGACAAGTATCCTGAACTGTATAAAAACATGTACCACAAAGTGCGTATTAATTATTATCCACCCAAAGGTGATGATAAAGAAAGCTGGGATAACATAGATATTTTCGGTTGGTTAGGTTATAAAATGCAAATAAAAGTAAACTTCCTTTGCAAAGATTCAATTTTAGCTGCACCCGTTGTACTCGATTTGGCAATATTTATGGACTTGGCACAACGTGCAGGGATGAAAGGAATACAAGAATGGTTGTCCTTTTATTTTAAATCTCCTCAAACAAAAGAAGGTTTAGAGCCCATTCACGATATTTTCTTACAGAAAATAAAATTTGAAAACACTTTGCGTCATTTAATGGGCGAAACATTAATCAATTATTTGGGACTCGATTATTATGAAGATGATACAATTTATGAATTAATTACCGACGAACAAAAAAAATAAAAAAATAAATGAGAATTCATAAAATTATAGCATCAGGATTTGGAACAGGATATGCACTAATAGCACCGGGAACAGCAGGTTCCATACTGGGTGTTTTACTGTTTTGGATTATTAATTATCTGTTTACAGGTTTTCATATCGATTCCCGGATTATCCTGTTCCTTAATCTTTTTGCTATAATTTTTTTAATGATATTAGGTACCTATTCCATTAAAAAAGTACACACACAATGGGAACATGATGCTGCTAAAATTGTTGTAGATGAAATTGTTGGAGTATGGATTGCAGCATTTGCATTGCCTTTTTCATGGATATATTATTTCTATGCTCTTATCATATTTCGTTTTTACGATATCGTAAAACCTTTGTTTATCAAAAAAATAGACCAAATGAATAACGATTGGAGCGTTATGCTTGATGATGTTTTAGCCGGAATATACAGCTTTATAACAATACAAACCTTATTGCATTTCAATATCATCTAATGAATAAAGGAATAAAAACATTTAAAGCATTTTTGAGATACAATATAGTAGCAATAATTGCAACAACGACTGATTTTACATTTTTTGTTTTATTAACAAGTTTACTACATGTATGGTATGTTGCTGCAACATTTACAAGCGCTGTCTGTGGCGGAATTATCAGCTTTATCTTAAATCGTAATTGGGCATTTATGAGTAAAGACGGAAAACTTGGTAAGCAGGCAATTAAATACATCATTGTTTGGAATGCAAGTATATTTTTAAACACAGCAGGTTTAATTTTAATGGTAGAAATTGCATCTGTAAATGAAATAATTTCAAAAATAATAGTTGCAATAAGTGTTGGAGCAGGTTTTAATTTTTTAATGTACCGATATTTCATTTTTAAGTAATCAATAAATGAAAAATAACAAACAATATATTATATTTCTCATACAGTTAATACTTTTATTGCTTGGCTCTGTACAAGCAAATGCGCAAACCACTACTGTTGTACGCGGAAAAGTAATTGACTCCAGAACCAAAGAGCCATTACCCTTTGTAAATGTATATTTTGAAGGCAAAAGCATTGGCACAAACACCGATTATAATGGAGAATACAGTATAAGTACCCAATGGGCATCCGGTAAATTAACTGCCTCTTTTGTCGGGTATGAAAAACAAACAAAAAATATTGTAACAGGAAAAAAACAAACTGTTAATTTTGAACTGGTATCAAATGATGTAAGTTTAGGTGAAGTAGAAGTAGTTGCCAAAAAAAAACGCTATCGAAACAAAAATAATCCTGCGGTTGAGCTCATTAAACGAATTATTAAAAATAAAAACCTGAATAGAAAAGAAAATTTGGACTATTTCCATTTTGTAAAATACGAAAAGGTGGAATTTGACATAAACAATATCAGTGAAAAATTCAGAAACAAAAAAGCATTCAAAAAATTTCAATTTATTTTTGATTATGTAGATACCGCCGAAATCAATGGAAAACCATATCTCCCTGTATTCCTGAAAGAAACACTTTCTGATATTTCTTACCGGAAAAAACCAAAGTCTGAAAAAGAATATGTTAAAGGCTCAAAAATGATAGGCTTTCATGATTATATTGATAATGATGGAGTTAGTTATATGATTGATAACCTGTATCAAGAAGTTGATTTGTACAACAACAGTATTAATTTATTAACCAATGAGTTTACAAGTCCTTTATCGCCTATTGCACCAACAATTTATAAATTCCGTATTATTGACACACTAAGTGTAAATGGTTACGATTGCATTAATTTGGCTTTTCAGCCCAGAAACAAAATGGATTTTGCGTTAAAAGGGAATATGTACGTAACCAATGATGAGCGTTTGGCTTTAATCAAAGTTGATATGCGCGTTACCGATGATATAAACCTGAATTTTGTAAATGATTTACAAATAATCCAAGAGTTTTCATACATCAATAATAAAGCATGGATGCTTACAAAAGATGTTATTATTGTAGATTTTACTCTTGCCGGCAAAAAAGGAACCGGAATGTTTGGCAAAAAAACAGTTTCTTACGACAACTTTGTTTTCAATAAAGAAATTCCGGACAGTATCTTTTCAGGTCTCGAAAACAAAATATACCTGCCTGAAAGCAAAGAACGCGATGAAGTGTTTTGGGAAGAAAATAGGATTACGAAACTCAGCCAACAAGAAGAAAATATCTACACAATGGTAGATAGTGTTCAAAACGTACCGGCTTTTAAACGTACAATGGATATAATTATGCTATTTGTTGCCGGATATTGGAACTTCAACAAATTAGACGTAGGTCCCGTAAATACATTTTACAGTTTTAACGATGTAGAAGGTTTTCGTTTGCGTTTAGGTGCTCGTACAAGCGATAAATTCAGTAAAACTTTACGTTTAGAGGGCTATGGTGTTTACGGATTTAAGGACGAACGATTCAAATATTCGGCATTGGCAACCATATCCTTAAACGGAAGACCATTAAAAGAAAGCCCACAACATTCGGTAACAGCAATGTATCAACGAGAAACTAATTTTCCGGGAATGGAAATGATGTTTATTAACGAAGATAATTTTTTATTGTCCTTTAAAAGAGGTGTTGCCGATAAAATACTATACTACGATATGTTTAAAATAGAACATCATCGTGACTGGGGAAACGGTTTATCTACAACCATAGGTCTAAAACACATGATACAAGAACCCGGAGGAAGTTTATATTTCAACTACAATGATTATTCAATGGAAAATATAATCTCCTCTGAAATACATACCACAGTTCGTTTTGCACCGAATGAAAAGTTTTATCAAGGAATGAACTTTAGAGCAACCATACTTACACGATACCCAATTTTTCAATTAGCATACATTCAGGGTTTAAAAGGTGTATTCAATGCAAATTTTCAATACAGTAAATTCAAATTCAACCTATTTAAGCGATTTTATTTAGGACCTTTTGGATTTACCGATTTTGAATTGGAAGCAGGAAAAGTACTGGGCGAGGGTGTTACATTTCCAAATTTATTTATTCATAGAGCAAATCAAACCTACTCTTATCAAATCCGTTCTTATAATTTAATGAACTTCTTAGAATTTGTTAGTGATGAATATGCCTCAATATTACTCGAACATCATTTTAATGGATTTATTTTCAATAAAATACCCTTAATTAAGCATTTAAAGTGGCGTGCAGTAGTAACATTTAAAGGCATATATGGCGGAGTAAGCGATAAAAACAACCCGGAAGTAACCGATGGACTTATGTTGTTCCCTACAGCAGAAGATGGAACAAAAACCACCTACACACTTAGTGACAAACCTTATATAGAGGTAAGTGCAGGAATTGGAAATATTTTAAAATTTTTCAGAGTTGATATAGTTAAGCGTGTAAGCTATTTAGATAATCCTAATGTACAGGAATACGGTATTAGAGCAAGATTTAAGTTTGACTTTTAATAAAACACCCATGAGAAAATTACAAAAAAGATTAGCAGAGTTTAAATTGCCTCAAATTTTTATGGAAAAAGGTATTTATCCTTTTTATCATTCGCTGGAATCAGGACAAGACACCGAAGTGGTATTAAAAGGTAAAAAAGTTTTAATGTTTGGTTCAAATAGTTATCTGGGATTAACCAATCATCCGAAACTCAAAGAAGCTGCAAAAAGAGCAATAGAAAAATACGGAACAGGTGCTTCCGGTTCACGGCTTATGAACGGAAATTTAGATTTACACGATGAGTTGGAGTACCGTTTAGCTGAATTTGTAGGCAAACCGGCTGCTACAGTTTTCAGTACAGGGTTTCAAGTTAATGTAGGAACAATTCCAAGCCTTGTTGGAAGAAACGATTTTATCATCATAGATGATAAAAACCATGCTTCGATAATTGAAGGTTGCCGTTTAGCTTACGCAAAAACTTATAAATACCGGCACAATGATATGAACTCATTAGAAACTGTATTAAAAAAAACAAATAAAGAAAATATTACGCTAATAGTTGTTGATGGTGTTTTCAGCATGGAAGGTGATTTGGCAAAACTTGATGAAATTAGTCAATTAGCAGAAAAATATAATGCATCGGTAATGGTCGATGATGCACATGGTTTAGGAGTTGTAGGAAAAGGAGGAGCCGGTACGGCAAACCATTACGGACTAACGGATAAAACAGACCTAATTATGGGTACTTTTAGTAAATCATTGTCTTCTTTGGGCGGATTTATCGCATCTGATTTTGAAACCATAAATTACATAAAGCATAATGCTCGTGCACTACTATTCAGTGCCAGTATTCCTCCTGCTTCGGCTGCAACCGTTTTAGCAGCTTTGGATATTATCAGAGATGAACCTGATCGAATTGAACGCTTATGGGAAAATACCAACTATGCTAAAAAAAGCCTTTTACAAGAAGGTTTTGATATAGGCAATAGTACAACTCCTATAATTCCGATTTTTATCGGTGAAAACATTAAAACATATACCATAGCGAGTTTACTGATTGAAAACGGCATCTACGTAAATCCCGTGGTACATCCGGCAGTTGACAAAGATAAGGCAATACTAAGATTTTCATTAATGGCAACCCATACAAAAGAACAAATAGACAGAGCCGTTGAACAATTGGTAAAGGTTAGAAATTTTGTTGACAGTTCATCATTGATAAGCATCGAAAACTAAGAAAAATGGAAAATATAGAAATCAAAGAAGTTAAAAGCAGAAAAGATTTGAATAAATTCATAGCCTTTCCTGATAAGCTATATAAAGGAAATCCATATAGAGTTCCTCAACTTCATGCTTTTGAACGTTCAACACTTTCACCCAAAAAAAATCCGGCTTTTGAATTTTGTACAGCAAGATATTGGTTGGCATATAAAAACAACAAAATTGTAGGAAGAATAGCTGGAATAATCAGCGATAGATCAAACGAAATTTGGAAAGAAAATTATGTTCGTTTTGGTTGGATTGACTTTATAGATGACGATGAAGTATCAGCTGCATTATTAAAAACAGTTGAAAATTGGGCAAAGTCAATAAATATGGAAGCAGTTCATGGCCCATTGGGATTTTCCGATTTAGATTTGGAAGGTATGCTTGTTGAAGGTTTTAATGAAATCGGTACACAAGCCGTAATCTATAATTATGATTACTATCCTATGCACATGGAGAAGCATGGCTATGTAAAAGATACGGACTGGGTGCAATTGGAAGTAAAAATACCCGAAAAAGTACCCGAAAAAATACAACGTATTTCTGAATTGGTACAAAAAAAATACAATTTACGATTATTAAAACTAAAAAAAGCAAAAGATATATTACCCTA
>JAKIUH010000217.1 GCA_021647685.1 Bacteroidales bacterium | reverse complement strand
TTCGTTCTTTTTGCGTAGAACTTTGTTAAAAATTTTGACCATAACTACTGCTATGCTAAAAATTTTTGCCTTGTTCTACACAAAAATAACTTCAACTTATACGACACAACATACTTGACATAACACTTGTGGATTTGGAAATATATGGATTATCAAATTATCCAATTTTTGGAGGTGCGCGTAAAAAGGAATTGGAAAAGTAAATATTTTTAACAAAAACAGTAGGATAAACAAAGTTTAATTCCGTACAAATATTTTGTTTTCTTGTAAAATTAATAAAGTTATGGGGTAGAAGTTCCGTAATCTGAAAATCATCAATGGTACAAAAAATATGACTATGTTGTTCTGTTAGTTGATTGGGATGGTGGTGAGCCAAGAAAACATTATCGTGATGAACTATAAAATAGTGTGCCGGTTGATAAATTAACGGAAATGCAAAAATTAGTAATAAAACTATTGAAATAACTTTATGTAATTTTTGCTTTATCATTTATTTTTTTTTACAAAGATAAAAAGTTTTTTGGTAAATGATATACTCAATTTTACATTTGATTATTTGGAAGATTCAACTAGCAGTTGCATATTTTGGGTTGCACTTAAATACAAATTGTAAATTTGGCTATAGAATTATTTTTTTTATATTTAGCCTGAAAATTTTAAAATAATGAGCTTATGAAAAAATTAGTTTTATTTAGTATTATTGCTTTTGGAGGATTGGTTTTTATGAATTTTAGCAGAGTCGAAAATCAAACAATCAATCCACAAAATAATAAGTATGAGGTTCCTGAAAATGTTCAGGCAATTATTGACCGATCGTGTTTTGGTTGTCATAATTCTGATTCAAAAAATGAAAAAGGAAAGAAAAAATTGAGTTGGGATTTAATGAAAAAAGGATATAAAACTCATAAAATAATTGCTAAATTAGGTGAAATTGAAGAGGTATTACAAAAAAATGAAATGCCGCCGGAAAAGTTTTTAGCAAAATATCCCGATAAGAAATTATCGGATGATGAGCGCAATATTATGATTAAATGGGCGCAAGAGATGACAAAAAAAATGTCTGAATAAATTAATTTTTATTTGTTCAAATCAACCTTTGGGTTGGTTTGAGCTTTTTAGAATTTACTTAATCATTTAACCCTAATTAAGATGAAAAAAACAGTTTGGATAATTATTATTGTAATAATAGTCGGGATGCAGTTAATACCTGTAAATCGACCGGATAACAGTGATGATTTATCAAAAGATATAATTGCCAACAATCAGATACCTGAAAATATTGCAAATATTTTAAAAACTTCCTGTTACGATTGTCATTCAAACCAAACAAAATATCCTTGGTATGCCTATCTTGCACCGGTTTCTTTTTTAGTTGCTAAAGATGTACGTGAAGGAAGAGAAGAACTCAATTTTTCGGAATGGGAAAACAGAAATAAAAGTAAAAAAGCTAAAGCTTTAGATGAAATAGCAGAAGAAGTGGAAGAAGGTGAAATGCCAATGGAAATATACTTAATTACGCATCCTAATGCTAAATTAAGTGATAAACAACGAAAAGAGTTTGCGGAATGGGCTGAAAGCTATGCCGAAAGTTTATTTGAATAATTATGTTGGAAAAAAAATTACAAAAACTTTATTTTTTTATTATTACGCCTGCATTTTTACTTATTTTTCTTTTTTTTATTTCAGAGAAATTTAATCATGCTGTTGTTTTGAATAAAGCCGGTAGATTATTGAGTACATTAATTATGATTTTTGCGGCTATTTCATCGGTTATTTTGCCGGTTTGGTACAAAATATTATTGTTAAAAACATTTCGCAGCAAAAAAAAGATTACTTTTGAAACATTTGCGGGCTATCAGTATCGGATAATACTTACTGTTGCATTTTCAGTGTATTGGGTTTTTCCGGCATACCTATATCAGTTAGATGAAATGCCAATGGTAATTACGGGCTTTTTTGTTCTTTACGGGTTGTACTATTATTATCCTTCAAAAAGGAAAATTCAAGCTGAGAAAAAATTATTTAACATAGATGATTAAAAAATGACTAAAACTTTATTTTTATTTATTAATGCTCTAATTATAAGTAATTTGCTTATTTTATCTACAAGTTGTAACTCTACTAATGAACAGAGTGAAAATTCCCTTGAAACCCTCAATAATGAATTACCCAAACGTAATGTAGAATTAAACTATTTTAAAACAGAAAACGGTTGGGGCTATAATGTTGTTATTAACGGCAAAAATTATATCCATCAGGTACATTTACCCTGTGAGTGTGGTGGAGAGGGATTTGCAACAAAAGAGAAAGCAATGAAAGCCGCAGAGTTTTTAAAACAAAAAATTGAAAACTATGATCGTAGTCTTTATATTAGTAGAGCTCAGTTAGATAGCTTGGGAGCTTTATAGATTTTTGATTATGAGTAATATACGAATTTTCCTAAAAAGAATATGGGCTTTTATTGATGGTGTTAATAAGCATAAAGCACTGAGCTTTTACGAATGGGAAGAAAAAGAGCTGCGCAATACTTTTGCAGTATTGATTGCAGGTTCATTTGCCGGTATTCCTGCACCTCCGGCTCATATAAGCTTAGCACTATTACCTTATATTGAAAATGACTTGGAAATTATGTTTGAACGTCTTGATGCCGTTAGTGATCCAATAGGTGAATTATTTTCTGTTTACGATATCGGATAATATTTCTATATTTGTGCACGTTATAGAAAAGGATGTCTTTCATAAAATAAATTGCTATGTTAATCAACAGAATAGTTGATTTAATGTAAAACAATGTTATTTTATGTAATTAGTTTGTTACTTTTAAGTTTATTTAATTTATCAATAATTATTGTTTATTTTGGCAATGCAAATTGAAAAAAAAGGGAATAGTTCCGGTTTTACATCAAAAATTACAGATTTGAGTAATCTGAAACAGAGAGATGATTTGGAATATATATTTAGAGGAGATTTTTCCCCTGCTATTGTTAGCAGTATTCTTGATCTTGCAAAAGCCACACTTGAAGAAGCAAAAGATACCTATAAAATAAAGTCAAAAATTTTTTACATAATGGGCGAAAGTTTACAAAATATTGCTCGGCATCAGAATGAGTCATTTAAATCGGCTCCTGATAAATACAGTTTATTTGCTATTCATAAAAAAAACCTGAAGTACTATATCACTACAGGGAACATTATCGATATTAAAGAAATTGATGCTTTAAAAGAAAAAATTGAAAAAATTAATAATCTTGCACATGAAGATTTAAGAAATTATTCAAGGAATACACGTTCAGAAGGTGAATTTTCTGAAAAGGGTGGGGCAGGCTTAGGTCTTATTGAAATGGCAAAGCGTTCGGGCAATAAGTTGGAATATGATTTTAGTAATATTGACAACGATTATTCTTATTTTTATTTAAATACAGAAATACCGGTTATTTCAGAAAAAGAAATTGATTCAAAATCTGAATATAGCTATACTATTGAGGATATTAAAGAATTACATCAGATTTTGACAAAAGATAATGTAATTCTGTTTTTTAAGGGTGCTTTTAATCAAAGCTCATTGCTAAATTTGCTTTCTATTGTCGAAAATCAGTTAAGAGAATCAACCATTACCATTAAAATATACAACATTATGGTTGAGCTTTTGCAAAATGTTTCTAAGCACGCCGATAATTACTCTAAAGAAGTTGATTGGAAACCCGGAATCTTCTTAATTACCGAAAATGATGATGAATTTTCTTTAGTTTCAGGAAATTATATTCAAAATGCTAAAATTGAGTCATTAAAAGAAAAGTTGGAAGAAACGAATAATTTAACATTTACTGATTTAGTTTTAAAATATAATCAAAGATTGCAAAATTTCGATATTAAAAGTAACGAAGGTCTTGGGCTTTTGGATTTAAGAAGAAAAAGTAAACAAAACTTAATATACAGTTTTCAGCCTATTAATGATAATTTGTCGTTCTTTACTTTACAAGTAACTGTTAAAAAATCTAATGAAATGACTGCCTTGATAATTGATGCAACAATGGATACCCCAAGAATTCATTTCGATCCTAAAAATAATATTTTTGAAATATCCAATAAATCTTTACCTGAAGATGCCAATGATTTTTATCGTCCGGTAATTGATTGGTTGGAAAATTATAAACGTAAACCGAATAAAAAAACAGACTTTTCTTTTAAATTAGAATATTTTAATACCGCTTCGGCAAGATATATCTCTCAAATAATTACTATTTTAGATAAAATGTCGAAAAAACATGATGTGAAAATTAACTGGTACTATCAAGAAATTGATGAAGATATGCTTGCGCTTGGCGAAGAGTTTTACGAAATGACGGATATGGATTTTGAGTTGATAGAAATTTAATATAATCTAAATCCATTCCTGCTTTTCCTTGGTAAACTTATTATTATGTGAGTTTCCCGTATTAATTGTTGTCGCCGGTTCAAACAGCATAACGGATACTTCTTCTTCGGCAACAGGTCTATGTTCTACATTTTTAGGAACAATTATAAATTCTCCGGCATTCAATTCTACGGTTTTGTTGCGAAATTCCATTTTAAATCTGCCTTTTATTACATAAAATAATTCATCTTCGTGTTCGTGTTTATGCCAAACAAATTTACCTTGAAATTTTGCCAGTTTTACATGTTGACCATTTAATGCTCCTACAATCTTCGGACTCCAATGTTCTGTAAATGCTTGAAGTTTTTCGTTAATAGTTATTTTTTTCATTTACTATTTCATTTAAACCTAAATTTAGTGGTTGGGAACAAAGAAAATGGCTAATGCTTTGGTACTAAAAGATTTCTATAAATTTGGAAGACACCTTGTTGGTATCTGAGAAATTTTAGAAATTCTTTGAGTGCTAAATGATTAGTCATTTTCAAAGTTTACAATCGCTCAATTTAGGTTTTAATCACTTTGCTTGTAAACCTGCCTTGATATAATAAAGTTTCCACTTCTTCACCATTTTTTATATCAGTAATCTCAGTCAATACCTTTCCTTTATATCGGGTAATTGAATAGCCTTTTTTAAGTAGATTTACAGGGTCAAGATGTTTCATGGTTTTTTCAAAATAATCAAGCTTTCGGTTATTTCTTTTAAGTTAAGTTTGCAAACGATAAGCTAATTTTTCTTGATAGCGCAGCAGATTTTTTTGCTGAAAACGAACAATAAATTTTGCTGTACTTGGAAGTTTTGTCGAATAATACTGTAAATTATTACTTTGTTTTTCCACAAAACGTATCGCCCCGTTATTAAGTTGCTCTTTAAACAAAGATAATTTTAAATTTTCTGAATTTAAACGATTCAATACATTCGGACTAAAATTACGTGCTATATAATTAACACGGTTTTGCTCTTCCGAAACTTTTGCCGTAATGAAATCTTTAATTTGCTCAAATAAACTTTCCACATAGCCCTCAAAATCAGCATTATGAACAATAATATATTCAGCAACTGCCGTTGGTGTTTTTACCGAAGTATGACTTACCATATCCACAATGGAAACATCCTTTTCATGTCCGATACCGGCAATTACAGGGAAGGGAAATTGAGCAATATTTACTGCCAAATCGTATTTATCAAAACTCATTAAATCAGCCTTTGCTCCTCCCCCGCGAATAATAACCACTACATCAAAAAAATTCTCGTATTCATAAATATGTTCCAGTTCAGCAATAATGGTTTGTTCGGTTTGTTCGCCTTGCATAATGGCAGGAAAAAGCTTTGTGTAAAATTTATAGCCGTACGGATTAGCACGTAATTGATTCAAAAAATCTTCATAACCGGCTGCCGTAGCCGATGAAATTACTGCTACTTTTTGAATTACCGTAGGTAATTCAAGTTGCTTATTCAAATCAAAAATACCTTCTTTTGATAATTGTTCAATTATCTCTCTTCGTCTGCGTTCAATATCTCCTAATGTATATGCAGGGTCAATATCTTTAATATTCAGACTAAAACCGTATATTTCATGAAACTCAACCGAAACATTTACCAAAACTTTTAATCCTGCAGTTAATTCACTGTTGGTTGTTGTTTCAAAATAAGGCTTTAACATGCGCAATGTATAAGACCAAATAGTAGCACGTGCTTTTGCAGCAATTTTATCGGTCTCCGTATTTTTTTCAATCAAATCTAAATAAGCATGCCCGTTACGGTTAATTTTAAATTCACTAATCTCGGCAATCACCCAATAAGTACCGGGAAATGCATCTTGTAATTGTTCTTTTATTTGAATGTTTAATTGAGATAAACTCAGATGATTTTCCGTCATAAACCAAAATTTTCCAAATTATAATTTCAAAATTTTCGTTTGTAAAACAATGTCTTTTGCTGTATAACGAACTATATAGACCCCTTTACTCAACTTTTCCACATTTTCAATTACTACTAAGTTGTAATTTTCATCTACATCATTAACCGAAGCATCAATCACTTTTTTACCTTGCACATCAAAAACTTCAATTTTTGTATCATAAGGGAAATTTATATTTTTTGAATAAAAAGCAATATTTAGCGTATTTTTAAACGGATTAGGAAAAACATTCAGTAAATTTCCGGTATTTTCATCAATTTTCCCCATAGCGTTTAAATATATGTGCGCTGCATAAAAATCCGGTATTCCGTAACCAAAAACCGTGTCCGGCTGACTATACCTGTCGGCACTGCGTTTAATGGCATCAATAATTTGCATATTGCTTAACTCGGGATGTGCCTGCCACAAACAAGTTACAGCACCGGTAACAATGGGTGCCGAAAAAGAAGTACCGCTTGATGCCGAAACAGCACCGTTAGCAGCAATAACAACAGCCGGCATTCCTTGTGCACACACATCGGGCTTAATTCGCTTATCGAATGTAGGTCCACGGGAACTAAAAAAAGCAATATTTTCATCTTCGGTAACAGCACCAACAGTGAGAACACTATCGGCATCGGCAGGAGCCGAAATATATTTCCACTGCGAAAAACCCTCATTACCGGCACTACTCACCACCAAAATCCCTTTTTTTGAAGCCAAATCGGCAGCAACACTTATCAATGTAGTATTACCGTCCATATCACGGTATGTATGACTTTGTGTAGTATCATCAAAATTATTATAACCTAAGGAAGTACTAATAATATCCGCACCCAAACTATCAGCATATTCAGCAGCCACAGCCCAGTTATGTTCTTCGATAATATACTCACTCGCAACCTGTTCGGTTCTTAGTAATAAAAAGTCAGCTTTGGGTGCTGTCCCGACTAATTCACCGGGAATATTCGCCG
>JAKIUH010000216.1 GCA_021647685.1 Bacteroidales bacterium | reverse complement strand
TCCCGGAATAAAAAATACTATTGAAACCGAAACCTATATTGAAGGTTCTATTACTTTTAAAAATGTATCGTTCACATATCCAGACACCAATATTAATGCTTTAAAAAATGTAAGTTTTAATTTAAAGAAAGGTGAAACTTTAGCGATTTTAGGTAAAACTGGTTCAGGTAAATCTACCATTTTAGATCTTATTGGTAGATTATATGATATTAATGAAGGCTCTATTTTAATAGATAATACTTCCATTGAACGTGTTAACTTAAACAGTTTAAGAAATAGTATTGGTTATGTGCCACAAGATGCATTTCTGTTTTCAGACACTATAAAAAATAATATTCGATTTGGTAAAGAAAATGCAACAGAGCAAGAAGTTGTTCAAGCTGCAAAAAACGCATATATTCATCATAATATTATACATTTTAAAGAAGGATATGAAACCTTGGTGGGAGAAAGAGGTGTTACTTTATCAGGAGGTCAAAAGCAACGTATTTCAATTGCAAGAGCAATAATAAGAAAGCCAAAAATTTTGATTTTTGATGATTGCCTTTCGGCAGTAGATACAGAAACAGAAGAGCATTTATTGACTAATCTCAAAAATCACAATAAGGAACAAACCCAAATTTACATTAGCCATCGTGTAAGCACGATAAGAAATGCCGATAATATATTCGTAATAGACCAGGGTGAAATAATTGAATCAGGAAGTCACAAAGACCTAGTAGAAAAAGGTGGATTGTACACTGAATTATTTGAACAACAATTGGTTGAAGAAAGTCAACTCAATAATGATCTATAATAGATTTACATTCATCGGCTTTAATCTAACTCAGCTTATAAGGTATAGAATTAGAAGAAGTAAAATTATAGTTGTTATAAAGCTTTTATATCCTTATGTAGATTAGATTATTTTTCTATTTTTGTCCGGTATCGACAATAAATAAAATAGAAAAGTGATGAGTGAAGAAAATGGAAGTTATCAAAAAGATGAGATCTTTTCAAAAGCCGTAAGAGCAGGTAAAAGAACCTATTTTTTTGATGTTAAAACAACACGAAAAAACGATTATTACTTAACCATTACTGAGCGCAAAAGGCGTTATGACCAAAATGGAAATTTTCAAATAGAAAAGCATAAAATCTTTTTATATAAAGAAGATTTTGAGAAATTCAGTGAAGGTTTGAGCGAAGTAGTTGCGTTTATTAAAAACGTACAAGGGAATCATGAAACGGTTCATGTAAACGAAGAAGTTGAAAAAAAAGACTTTACCGGAGTTGAATTTGAAGATTTAGACAAATAGTCTTTAGCCAAAACTATTATTTTTTTTAGTTTTTCCTAATTAACAGATAAAAAGCATTATCGTTAAACGATAATGCTTTTGCTTTTTTTAAAAAGAGCGAATGCTAAATTTTAAAACTGCATATCTTTTCACTTGGCTCCTGCACCTGTTAAATCGGACTCTTTTACACTTTTAATTAAATCAGTTACCTCTGAAAAACCATCAGAATCATAAACAATACGCCCTTGTCCGTTCTCAATCCAATAACCGGTTGGGTTACCGAAGTTATCCAACATAAAGTTTGCAAAATAAAAATCTTTGATTCCATCAGCAGTCCACTCACCGGAAATTATATGAACCATTTTGGCTTTACTGCCATCCTCTGTCTCGGCATTCACCTCAACAAAAACGGTAAATTTATTATCCTTACCTACAATATAGCTGCCCATGCCTTCTCCGGTTTCCGGACCATTTGCATAATTCATGGAAATGGTTAATTTACTGTTGTCTTGATTGTAAAATTTCACATAATAATCACTGTAAGTATAACCAATTTGGTCATATTCCCTATTGCTTGCCTTTAATACAAAGGGTGATGCAATATATGAGTTTTCAATATTTGGTGGGTTCTCACCTCCGTAAATAGGCATTCCTAATGACTTAATCTCATTTAAAATACTATCAGGCACTAAATTTACAATTTCCTGGGTTAAGCCATCTTCGTTTACCAAACTTGCCTCATCTTTATTGCAACTACTAATAAAAAGAGCAAAACTTGCTATCCAAAATAAATAAATAATCCTTTTCATATTACAATATTTTATAAGGTTAAACATATACAAAATCAACGTAAACATATATAAAAAAAGTATATTTTAATGATTGGTGTTGACTGATGTTTTTTTATAACTGGTGAATAATTAAATTTTGTTGACTAAATCTGAAATCCTTATAGAAAAGTAATAAAAAAGATTATATTTGAGATTTAATACAAAAAAATATAATAATGAATATTGCCTTTTATATAAGCTCAACCGGCTGGGGTGGTTTAGAAATGAACACACTTAAACTTGCACGTTTATTATCTGAAAAGAACCATGATATTACGCTTGTTTCCCAAGAAAAATCTACAATTTATCATAAAGGAAAAAATACCTTTAAGCAAGTAGTTTTAATTAAAAAACCCGGGAAATATTTTGATTTTATAGCTGCAAAAAAAATAAGTAATGCTTTGAAAAAGCAAAATATTAAATCCATATTGGTATTTGACAATAAAGATATTGATGTAATTTCGTGGACTAAGAAATTATATTTTCACGACTTAATGGTCATATACCAGCAACACATGCAATTTCGATTAAACAAAAAAGATTTTATTCATACACTGCGGTATAAATCAATCAATTATTGGATTAGCCCCTTGGAACACCTAAAAAACAAAGTATTAGAAAATACAAAAGTTCCTGAAGCAAAAATTAAAGTTATCCCAATAGGCGTGGATATTGATAAATTCATACAAAAAAAATACGGTAAAAAAGAAGCACAAAGATTACTAAACATTAATCCTAAATATCCATTAATGGGTATCATTGGCAGAATTACCGAAAAAAAAGGACAATTATTTCTTGTTAAAGCACTTACAGCATTAAAAAACAAAGGGATAAACCTTGAATTGCTTATATTTGGTTCGCCTACTGTAAACGAGCCGGAAGCACAAGAGTATTTTAAAAAAATAAAAGATATTGTATATCAAAACAAACTTGAAAACAGGGTGCATTTCGTTGATTTTAACGAAGATGTTGCTCTTTTTTATAATGCAATTGATATTTTTGCTTTAGCAACCGAAAGTGAAACTTACGGTATGGTAACCATTGAGGCTATGCTTTCAGGTGTTCCGGCTATTGCTACAGATTCGGGCGGAACAAGTGAAATACTTGGTTTTGGTAAATACGGATACTTATATGAGTACAATAACACCGATGACTTTTGTGAGAAGCTTATTTCCTTACTGAACAATCAAGCCGACACCAATAATAAAGCTATTCTTGCCAAAGAAACAGCATCAAGAAAATACAATCAAAAATATGAAGTACAAGAGATTGATAAATTGCTAAAAAATACGCTTAAAATATAAATTCACAGGTACGGGCTTTTTTTCGTAATTTTGCAGTAAATTTATAAAGCGACTTATTTACATGGAAAAGAAAAAAAATCACAAAAAAGAATACAAAAGCGATAAAAATAGAGAAAAATCATATCGTAGTTCCAAAAAATCATTAAAAACAACGCATAAAAAAAAGTTTAAAGGAAAACAAAAGCCGGAAATTGTTAAAGAAGAACTTTTTCGATTGAATAAATATATTGCCATGTCCGGTATTTGTGCCCGAAGAGAAGCTGATGAGCTTATAAAAAAAGGTTTGGTAAAAGTAAACGGAAAGCCTGTTAATGAAATGGGGATAAAGGTTAAAATTACGGATAAAGTAGAAGTAAACGGAAAATTGATAAGCCCTGAAAAAAAAGTATATATTCTGATAAATAAGCCCAAAGATTATATTTCGACAGTTGACGACCCTCATGCTGATAAAACGGTAATGGATTTAATAAAAAATGCAACAAAAGAGCGTGTTTATCCGGTTGGGCGACTTGACAGAAACACAACCGGTGTTTTACTTTTAACCAATGATGGTGATTTAACCAAAAAACTTACACACCCCAGTTCGAACAAGAAAAAAATTTACCGAGTTACCTTAAATAAAGCCCTTAATAAAGCCGATATGGAAAAAATTGCAGAAGGCTTTGAACTGGAAGATGGTTTTATTAAAGCAGATGCCATTAGTTATATTGAAGACCGTAAAAAAGAAGTAGGAATTGAACTTCATTCAGGTAAAAACCGTATTGTGCGCAGAATTTTTGAACACTTGGACTATAAGGTAGTTAAATTAGACCGGGTATATTTTGCAGGATTGACCAAGAAAAATTTAAGTCGCGGAAAATGGCGTTTTTTAAGTGAAAGGGAAGTTTCTATGTTAAAAATGGGAGCTTATGAATAAATTTATATGAGTAAACGTTAAATAATTGCATCCGAAATTTTTTAAAATGTAATGAATAGCCTGTATATTGATTTTATCCGGCAAAACTATGATTTTCCGCAAGAAGATTTTCGTTTAAATCAAGAGAACAACTTGTTATTTCATGAAATTGATTTAATGCAACTGGTTAAAGAGTACGACACACCTTTGCGCTTTACCTATTTACCTGCCATCTCAAAAAATATAAATCGTGCCAAGCTTTGGTTTAAAAATGCCATGCAAAAACACGGATATCCCGCAAAATACCATTATGCTTATTGTACAAAAAGTGCTCATTTTAAACATGTTTTAAACGAAGTGCTTAAAAACAATACCCATATAGAAACCTCATCGGCATTTGATATAAATATTGTTCAAAATCTGATTAAAGAAGGGAAAATTAATCACAACACCTATATTATTTGTAACGGATTTAAACGCAATCAATACATACTAAATATTCAAGAATTAATAAATTCGGGACACAAGAAATGCATTCCGGTAATTGATAATTTTAAAGAATTGGAATTACTCCAATCCGGCATAAAACCTGATTTTGAAATAGGTATTCGTATAGCAGCAGAAGAAGAGCCGAATTTTGAATTTTATACCAGCCGTCTGGGGATTGGCTATCGCGATATTGTGCCTTTTTATTTAAGTAAAGTAAAAAACAACAAGCAAGTCCGTTTAAAAATGCTGCATTTTTTTATCAATTCAGGAATAAAAGATAATGTACATTACTGGAACGAATTGGATAAATGCTTGAATGTATATATTGAATTAAAAAAAGAATGCCCTGTACTAAATAGCTTGAATATTGGCGGAGGTTTCCCAATAAAAGACACGCTGGCTTTCGATTATGATTATCAATATATAGTCGATGAAATCATCTACCGGATTAAAAACGCTTGCGATATAGGCGGGGTAGAATATCCCGATATTTTTACTGAATTTGGCAGTTTCACCGTAGGTGAAGCCGGTGGAATTATTTATAAAGTACTTTACCAAAAACAACAAAATGACCGGGAAAAATGGTTAATGATTAATTCGTCATTTATCACTACTTTACCCGACAGTTGGGCAATAAAAAAACGTTTTGTTTTGTTGCCTTTAAATCGTTGGAATATGCACTACGAACGTGTTCTACTTGGCGGGCTTACTTGCGACAGCGATGATTATTATAACATGGAACGACATATTGACGGTGTATATCTACCTAAATACCAAGAAAACAAGCCTCTGTATATTGGTTTCTTCAACACTGGGGCTTATCAAGAAAGTATTGGAGGCTATGGTGGTTTGCAACATTGTCTGATTCCACAACCGCGCCATATAATTATTGATAAAGATAAAAATGGAAATTTGAATACTCGTATTTTTCGAGAAGCTCAATCGCAAGATGATTTTATGAAGATTTTGGGTTATTGACCAACAAGAAATATTTAGACTAAATATAAATTAGCATAGGAAACAGTATTTAATTTACTGATAACTAATTGTATGTCTGCGACATGCATAAATTAACATATCCTGCATGTTGGATTTTTTCATATATTGATGTTCTTAAAACGGTATCATTATGGAAAAATCAAAAAAGATTACAGACGAAACAAGAAGAAAATTCTTAAGGCAAATAGCTATTGGAGGGGGAGTAACCATAGCTTTGGGAAATTTAAGTTTTACTTTTATTAAAGATGAAAAAAATCCTTTATTAAACAAAAAAGTTATTATTTGAGATTAAAGCATCTGTGCCGGATGTAAAACCTGTGAAATTTCCTGTTCGGCTTATAATTTTAAAAGCATCAACGGGAAACAAACTTTTGGTTTAGTGAACCCTAAACACACCAATATCAAAGTACATCAATTTAACCCGGCTCTGGATATTCCGGCAACTTGCGCAGGTTGTCCCGATACGCCTTGTGTAAATGCCTGCCCAATTACCATAAATCAGGAAACAGGCGAAAAAGCCCTTTATGTTAAAGAAGGAACACAAGCTATTGCAGTACATGAAGACAAATGCGTAGCTTGCGGCTTGTGTGCAAAAGCATGCGAGACCGAACGTGTCGGGGTAATAAGAAGAAACCCCGAAACAGGCAAACCCGAAGGACTTTGCACCTATTGCGATGGAGACCCTTCTTGCGTTAAAAATTGCCCGTACGGTGCTTTGTCTTATGTTACCGTAGATACAGGATATGAATTTTTCGGAAAATCTCCCGAAGAAATAGCAAAAATTTTAAGCAATAGATTCTATGGAGTATAATTGTAGCTGCTCGTTCTAAAAGTAAATTTGAAAATAAAACGCTTTCTGTACGAACTGATTTACAATTCTACAATTTAGATACTGATTTTATTGCAAAAATTAACACAACAAAAAGTTTAAAAAATGGAAAATAATTACGGAACAATCCTTGATATAAATTTGACAACCAGAAAAATAGAAAAATTTAAACTATCCGAAGAAGACATAAAAAACTTTATGGGCGGACGCGGGTTAGGAATGAAAATTTTGTATGATCGTATTAAACCCGGACAAAATCCTTTTGACGAAGACACACCACTTATTTTTATGCCCGGAACTTTTTCAGGATTACCCATACCTTCTGCATCAAGAATGTGTATCGTTACCAAATCGCCGCACACATCACCCAAAAAACCGAAATACGAACATTCATCAACGGTTTCTTACTCAAATATGGGTGGGTTTATCGGACCGGAAATTAAATTTGCCGGTTATGAAGGTATTGTAGTAAGCGGAAAATCACCTTTTCCTGTGTATATAAAAATTGTTGACGATAAAGTAGAGATAGTTGATGCAGGGAGGTTCTGGGGTATGCCTACCGATGAGTTCGATAAAGAATTTGACAAAGAATTAAAACATGAATTTCAAACTTGCTATATTGGAAAAGCAGGTGAAAATCAAGTTTCTTATGCCTGCGTTATCAGCAAAGC
>JAKIUH010000215.1 GCA_021647685.1 Bacteroidales bacterium | reverse complement strand
CATATAATCCTCCATCTGTTGTAGCTAAAGCTGCATCATACGTAAAGGAAATTGGATGATCATTACTTAAATCAGTACCTACATTAGCATATCCGGGAACAAAAGAAGAACCTGTTGTAGTTCCACCAAAGTTTTCTAAAGCTACTGTTCCACCGTGACAGCTTAAACAAAGTCTCGAATTAGAAGTAGAAGTTCCTACCGGATCCACAACTGTACCTGCAGCATCAAAAGTTGGAGAACTATACAAAGTGTATGAACCAACAGAAGATAGCTCACGATTCCACAATGGTGCATTTGCAGTTGCTGTTCCGTTGTGTGGTGTATGACACACAATACAGATTTCATTATTTGCCCACCCATTTCCTGAAAAATCGTGTCCTGAACCTGTTATTTGTCCAAAACTAAAATTTGCAAAAGCAAATAATGCAATCAGCGTAAAAAATAATTTGTACCTTTTCATAATTGGTTATATTAAATGTTTATAAAATATTTATTTACTAAATCTGTTCAAACTATATACCATTGTGTGTATTTCATTGATTTAAAGGCAGTTGTAAACATATTGATATAAAAGTAGCGGATTATCACTAGTAATCAAAAACAATAATTTTATTGTTATACAACAAGTTTATTGTTCACCAGTTATAAAAAGGGTGTAATTGATTGATAATCAAATATGTTAAATAGCATTTTCATTTATAAAAAAGAAAAAGAGCACTTTAGAAAGCATCGAAATGCTGTAAAACATGAGGGAAATAACCCATTAGGCTGGGTTAAATCCCCCATGTAGTTAAATTCCGTACTTCTTTTGTTTATATCTTAATGTATCTCTTGAAATACCCAGTAGCTTTGAAGCGCGTGTTTGATTATAATTTGTTTTTTGAAGAGCTTGTTCAATCACCTGTTTTTCAAGGTCATACAAGGAAATCCCTTGTTCTGGAAGTTTAAAATTATATGTATTATTCACATGTTCTGAAGCAGGTTTTAAATCTCTAATTTCACGAGGTAAATCTTTAATACTAATGGTATTATTGCTTTCAAGAATAACCGCACGTTCCATTACATTTCTTAATTCGCGAACATTTCCCGGCCAGTTATATTGTACCAATGCTTGTATTACTTTTTCATCAATTGGCTGTACTCTTTTGCCAAACTGCGAATTAAACAATCTAATAAAATGATTTGCTAAGGCGGGAACATCCTCTTTACGTTCTCGTAAAGGAGGAATTGTTATTTGAAAAACTTTTAAGCGATAATACAGGTCTTCCCTAAAAGTTTTTTCTTCAACTGATTTGAGCAGATCTTTATTGGTAGCTGCAATAATTCGTGCATTTACAGGAATATCCCTTGTGCCACCCAATCTGCGAACATTTCGGTTTTCAAGTACACCCAGGAGTTTCACTTGAGTTGCAAGATTTATTTCTCCTATTTCATCTAAAAATACGGTACCGTTTTCTGCAATTTCAAACAGTCCTTTTTTCATGTTTTTTGCATCGGTAAAAGCACCTTTTTCATGTCCAAACAATTCACTTTCCAGCAGTGTTTCAGGAAGTGCAGAACAATTAATGGTAACAAAAGGTTTGTCTTTACGGTTACTTTCATTATGAATAGACCTTGCAAAAATATCTTTCCCTGTACCACTTTCGCCTAAAAGTAAAATGGTTGTAGTTTCTGTCTTGGCAATTTTCTTTGATATATTAATAATTCGTTTAATATCACTCGATTCACAAACAATATCGTCAAAAGTGAACTTATCACTTTGTTGCCTTCTTAATAATCTGATTTCTTTATTAATATTTATTTTGCTAATAACATTTTCGATGATGATATGAATTTCATCAAAAGAAAAAGGTTTTTTTATATACTCAAAAGCACCTAGCTTCATTGCTTCAACAGCTGTTTCAATACTTCCATAGGCAGTCATAAACACAATTACTACATCTTCATCAATAGCTTTTATTTCCTTAATCACCTCTAAGCCCAACATTTCAGGCAGCCTGTTATCCACAAAAACTAAATCAGGATAATACTTTTCAAATAATTTTAAACCTTCCCTTCCACTCTCAGCTGTATAAACTTTATGCCCTTTTGCGGCTAATTGCTTATCAAAAGACCAGCGTATAAGCTTCTCATCGTCAATAACTAAAATTTTTAAGGGTGTCATTTGACATAAATTATATAGGTTTATAATATATTCAGATTATGAATAAACAAAGGTCTATCCTTATTTATAAAGGACATTTTAATCAATAATCTCCCAACAAAGGTCTAAAATCAACCGGTAAAGATATGGTAAAAATACTTCCTTTTCTATATTTTGTTTCTACCCGAATATCTCCCTGATGTTTATCAATAATATCTTTTACAATTGCCAGCCCTAATCCTGTACCCTCAGTCCTGGTAGTATAAAAAGGGCTAAAAATCTTGGGTAATATTTCTCCGGGAATTCCTGTTCCTGTATCCTCAACTTTAATAATCACCTGTCTTTGTTCAGCATCATATTTTGTTGTATAGGTAATGCTTCCTTCTTTTGGAATTGCTTGGATTGCATTTAAACCTAAATTTAAAAGAGCATTCTCAATTTTTTCGTGATCAAATTTAAATACCGGAATCTTTGGCTGCAAATTCAAATTAAATTTAATTGATTTATTGTGATCCTGGCTTTTTAAAAACAAAATTAATGATTTAACCAATACATTAATGTTTCCTTCATGTACTTGAAGTTCTTTTGAATGAGAATAAATTAGTAAATTAGAAACAGCAGAATTAACACGATTTGCCTGCCGTTGAATCTCTTCTAAAATAGGTTTGTTTTGTTCGTCCTGAATTTCATCAACAATAATTTCAATAGCATTTGCAATTCCGGTAATAGGATTTCTGATTTCGTGGGCAAGCCGGGCTGCCATTTCACCTACGGTAGCTAATTTCTTATTATTCATCAACTCTCGCCTATGGCAAATTAATAATTTCTTCTGGGTATTTTGAAAATTATCCAGCATTTTGTTAAAATCTTTGCCCAATTGTCCCAACTCTTTTGACTCAGGTATAATTACCCGTTCATCCAAATCTCCCTCATTTATTTTTTCAATTTTTGATTGAAAATGAGATAAAGATTTTTTTACAAAACGATAATGCATGGAACTAATTAAAGCTCCAATCATTAGTATCAGTAGAAATGTAAAAAAGATACTGAACTTTAATGTAAAAGCTTTATTCTTTTCAACTTCCTGCATTGAAACATCATAAACCGTATATCCTAGTGTTTTTGTCTCTTCATCATGACAGGAGTAACATTTTTCGTTATTTTGCATTTTTAAATAAACACGGGTAAAAGGTACCTGTGCATTTTTGAACTCTTCAACGGTAACCTCTTTATCCAAGAGGTTTAATTGCTTAAGTGGTTCATTCTCTTTATTTAATACCGATGAATCAGAAACATAAACAATTTTCCCCAACGAATCGGCTAAATAAGTATTCAGTACCCATTTATGTCCGTTTATACCTTTTATCAATTTTATAGGCGATCCCTCACCATGCTCTGTATGATAATACTGATCTTTTAAAAAATGCAGCACTCCAATAATGCTATTTTCGGTAGTTTTATAAATTCTTTCGGTTAAAAATTTATCATAAAGGTAAAATGAGACAAAAGATATGGAAACTATTGCAACAACCAGTGCAATAGTAATTTTAAACCGAAAAGAATATATCTTTGTCATACGTTAATTTTATAAATTTAATAAGCTAATTTACTATGGATATCGCATACCCATTTTATGATTCTCACCATGACAACGCAATAAACAGTAACCACTATTAGTGCCCGTTTTTACAAAACGAATAACTCCATTTCTCGGCTGAACAATATTTACATCAAAATTAATTAAATGTGAATTATTTGTTGTATTTCCTTGACTACTACTAATACCGTGTGGGTCATGACAAGCATTACAAGGAGCATCTTCTTTAAGTACATGTTTTCGATGCTCTGTAAACGATTCGTCATTAAGTATTGAAGTACGACTATGGCAACGATAACAAAGTTCATAATTTGAATATGACTCCTTTGTATAATCAGCTGTTTCATAACGGTATTTTAATATATTCGGGTATATAGAACCATGAGGACCTGCCGGTGAACCGTTGCCATTACTCGCATGACAATCACTACAATAAATTACACTCGACTCATTTAAGGGGGCTATTAAACTTGGAACATTACTGTTTTTTCCGGGTCCTCCAACGGGATGAAAAGAAGGATTACTTAAATCAAATTCAAGCCGAACATTTGCTTGTGCAATAAGACGATTGGTAGCACTTCCTACAACAGGATTATCAGCATGACAACGATAGCAAAGCTCATATTCATATTGAATACTATTTACCGGACTACCACTTTGGTTAATACCCCTAACTCCGGCAAGAAAACCATTTGCATTAGGTGCAGAAGCCGTTGAATTATTTACTGCATGCGGATTATGACAATCTGTACATTCCACATGAGTAACTTGGGGGTCTGCATCTTCAACAGGAGTATGTATTTGATTATAAGCAAATACATTATGACGATAAGCTTTATTCACTTCCGCTTCAATATCAGTATTTGCAACATTTCCATTATGACAATCTAAACAATTATTTTCCTCAAAATTAGACTTTAATAAGCGCGCTTTACCATTAGCATTGTGCGTATTGTGGCAACTTGCACAAGCATTTTCAGCAACCGTAGGATATGGAGTTTCAATATGTGCCCAAGGGTTTGTACCTGAACCATTCCATGTTGCCGATGAACTTTGATGGGTTGAGGTAGTCCAATAATTCCGATCATGGCAATTAAAACACAAATTTGAATAACTCGTAGTTGTTAAAAGAAATTTTTGATAGGTATTATTATGCGGATCATGACATGACGTACATTGTAATTTACCATTATTATCAACTTTTGAAGGGTTCAGGGGCGGATATTTTAATTGCCCATCGGCGGAAGCCAAAGATGAATTATAGACAAAAGAAACCGGATGATCGTCCGAAAGGTCGGTGGTGAAATTTTTACTTCCTGAAACAATATTATTATTTCCAACAAATTGAATATCAACAGTTTTACTTCTTACTTTTCCTAATGCAGTGGTTCCATCATGACAAGACAAACACAATAATGAAGCACCATCAGGCTGACCGGGTGTTGCCAAAAATGTATTACTTACCGTATTATCATACAATACATAAACAGAGCCCGGGTCATCGCGATTCCACAATGGTCCCATTGGGTTTGAGTTATGCGGTGTATGGCAAAAAATACACACTTCTGACTCCGATGTGGCTTTAATTGTACCCGGACTACTTACCGATAAATTATGCAAACTACTTACCACAGATTGTGCATTAACAAATAAAGTAAAAACAAATACATTTAATATGATAAAACCGGCTCTTTTCATGAGTTTATTTTTTAATTATTTTTAATGGTCTCATGGAACATCCACTAATATCTAGGGCTTCGCTTATTTTTGCTCCTAAATAATCATGCCCCTGTGTCCGCCAGCTGGCGGATGGATGTTTCATACTATAATAATTTTGTACACCAAAAAAATCTCCTGTCAAAAATGTAGTATAACATATATTATGCCTAATAAATCAATATATGAAAACGCCGGCAAAACAAAACGCAATACACTAATAAACAATAAATTAAAACTAACAATAGAGTAAAAATAGATTTTAGGATAAGCAAATATACAAAAATAGTGGGGCATAAGAAACATAAAATGGGTGATATAACCCAGCGGGGGAATTTTTGATACACCTCTCTATATAAGCAACAACTATTTGGAATATAATTATTCTTTGTTTAACAACTTACCGTTCACCAACTGAAATATTTGAATCCGGGTATTGTAAGTATCCGCAATATAAATGTAATTTTTCTCATCAATATATATTCCTGTGGGCATCCAGAACTGAGCTTTTTCATGACCTTGCTCTCCAAACCTGTAAAGAAAATTACCAGCTTGGTCAAAAACTTGGACAACATGAAACAGAGCATCTGCAATATAAATATTTCCAAAAGAATCAACAGCTATCCCTTTGGGTCTGGCCATATATCCGGATGCATCTCCAATTTGTCCAAATGTTGAAACAAATTCACCTTTTGAATTAAAAATTTGAATTCTAAAATTCATAGAATCAACAATATACACATTTCCTTTAACATCAATCCATATAAAAGTTGGGAAATTAAATGCTCCATTTGCTGTTCCTCTTCCTCCTATTTTTTTTATTAATTGTCCGTTATCCGCGTCTAGTACCAGTATTCTGTGCGCACCTGTTTCGACTACCCATAATTGATTATTTTTTGGGAAATAGGCTATACCGGTTGGTTGATTTAATTCAAGTGTATTATTTATAGGTAAAATTTTCTTTTTATTAAAATCAATTTTATATACACTTTTTAAATGAGAATCGGTAAAAAAAATAGTTCCATCTTTTGACATGCAAATACCCACTAAAGAAGAAAATTCTTTTAACTGTTTAAATATAAATTTTGGGGTTTCAAGTGTGTTTTCTTTAATTTTAACTATAGCTCCGTTTCCTTGGTCCAGTATCCAAAATTCACTAGGATTTTTAGCTAATACATTAAATGGTTTTGATAAAACAAAGTCCTCTTTACCAAAAAGAACCCTCCCGATACGTTTAGAAAATTTTGTAGGAACTTTTTCTTCTGAAGGGTACTCACTGACCCATCGAACATAAGGTGCATTTGATTGTTTTTTTTCTTGGGCAGAAATAACATAAAAACTAATAAATACTGAAAAACCGAAGATTAAGCAAAATTTTCCAAACATGTGGTTCAAATAATATGATTAAACAGCAAAGTTAAGCCCTTAAAATACAATGTGCAAATTATAAAAAAATGATTTGAACAGGATATGCAAAAAAAAGCAGTTTCAACTTTTATTCAATAAAAACTAAAACTGCCTGGTCTGATAATTTACTAAGCAAAGTTATTTATCTCTTCAAAACTGCCTTTAAGCAGATTAATTTACTCATCTAACTGTATCAATAATACAAGTTTTTCACCATTTCGTAGCACGTCAACCGTAATAGTTTGTCCGGGCTTTAATTTTCCCAAACGGTTCATATATTCATAAATATTATGAATTTCTCCCCCCTCTATTGCTGTAATCACATCTCCTTTTTTCATTCCTCCTTTAAATGCAGGTCCGTTTGGAGTAACTGCATCCACTCCCAAACCTTTATTATCCGATTTGGTAAAATTAGGCATTATCCCCAATTTTACTTTC
>JAKIUH010000214.1 GCA_021647685.1 Bacteroidales bacterium | reverse complement strand
CTTACCTTAAATAAAGTAATAAAACTTTTAAAGGGAGAGCCTGAAAATCTTTTAAACGGAACCGATGCTGCATACAGAATTTGCAATATATTCTTAAATAGTGATATTATATATTTTTTGGTAGGTACTGCAATAAATCCTGCTCATCAAAACCCTAATATGCCCATAGAAATGGGATTAAGACGTATCTCAGTAAACAAAATAGCTGAAATATTGAAAAATAAATTCCTGAAAAAAGTTGAAATAGAATATGTATAAAAAAAATAATATGATAAAAGTCAAAATTTGTTTAGGTACAGCTTGTTATATTTTAGGAGGCGCAGAATTAATAAGTCTAAAAGAGCATTTTACAAAAGAAGAGCTAAAAAATATTTCTATTGAAGTAGAAACTTGCATAGGCATTTGTAAAAATGAAAACGCAAAGCCTCCGTATGTTTTTATCAATAATGAAATTTTTGAAAATGCTGAACTATTAATGATTGTATCTGAAATAAAAAATCTTTTAAATAATAAAGAATGATAGAACGAAGCAAAGTAACAAAAATAAAAAAAAGCCTTGGTGCTACACTTTTAAAGTTATATTTTCAAGATAATTTAATTGATGAAATAGAAAAAGTCCCAATTAAAAGAAATCCAAAAAATAAGGACTCATTAAGATGCTGCATTTATAAAGACAGAGCAATGTCTCGCTACAGATTAATGGCTCTTATGGGAATAGATATAGAAAACGAAGATAATGAGTTTAATTCATTATCTGATTTTACACAAATGGCGCTAAAGAGAGAAAAGCCCGACAATGATAAACCCATATCAATCGTTGATATGTCCTGTATTTCTTGTCAACAACATAAATATGTAATTAGTGATATATGTAAAGCTTGTGAGGCAAGACCTTGCGAAACAAATTGTCCGAAAAACTCCATTAGCATTCTAAACGGAAAATCTATTATTAATTACGACACTTGCATAAGCTGTGGAAAATGCTACAATGTGTGCCCGTATAAAGCCGTCATACACTCACCCATACCTTGTGAAGAAGTATGTCCGGTAGATGCAATTTATAGAGATGAAAAAACCGGAAAAGAAGTTATTGACTACTCAAAATGTATATTTTGCGGAAAATGTATTCAAGCCTGTCCATTTGGTACTATAGTGGAAAGAAGTCAAATGTTGTACATTGCAAAACAAATTAAAACTAAAAACAAACAAAAACCTATAATTGCAATGCTGGCACCCTCTATTATTGGTCAATTCCCTGGAACTGTTCAACAAGTAATTACAGCACTAAAGCAGATAGGATTTGACTATGTTTATGAAGTTGCATACGGTGCAGACATTACGGCACAACACGAAGCACAAGAAATCATTGAACGTAGCAATGACAAACAATTTTTAATGGGTACATCATGCTGTCCTGCCTATATAGAAGCAGTTCGTAAACATGTTAAAACATTTGAAAAATACATTTCAAAGGCAAAAACACCAATGGCTTATACAGCAGAATTTGCAAAACAAAAATTTCCGGACTGCAAAACAGTATTTATAGGTCCTTGTGTCGCTAAAAAATTTGAAGGTTTTCATAACAATTATGTAGATTATGTTCTTACTTTCGAAGAATTATCAAGTTTCTTTTTAGCTTTTAATATAGAAATTACAGAATTAAAAGAAACAAGCTACGATACAATACAAACAACAAAAGAAGCACAACACTTCTGTGTTTCCGGTGGTGTGGCTAATACAGTAAAATATTACTCAAATAAAATAAATCCATTGGTAAAGATTAACTCATATTTAATTAACGGATTAGGGAAAAAAGGGTTTAGAGAACTAAAAAATACAGCAAAAGGCAAACTACCATATAATCTTATTGAATGCATGTCTTGCGAAGGTGGTTGCTTATCAGGTCCCGGTGTAAATGTACCATCAAAAATAAGCATTCGCAAACTAAATTAACCTGCATTTTATCACTTTCAATAAGGGTTTCGCTATTCATGCTTTTCAGGATAGTGTCTAAAAAAAATATTTGTCAGTCTTTTTAAAACCAGCATCATTTTATTTATGAGCCTTAACCCAATAAAAAAATTAACCTTACCTGAATTGAGAAATATTCAGATAGGGTTAATTTAAAACTATTTACAGTATATAAAATTGCTCATTGCTTTTATATAACAGATAAACAGATGCTATTATTTCCATTCCGGCAAACGTCCATGTGTCCAGGGTGCACCTGCATCTTCCATTTTTTTCTCTAATGCAGGAATGTCTTGTGTGGCAATTTTCTTTAATTGCTCAATTAGTACAGGCACTTCTTCTTCAATAATAGCCAACTGCTCACGCTCTGTTTGTGTAATTTCAGCTGTTGAACTGTAATGTGCATACATCAAATAATTTAACCTACGGTTAATTGCCGGTTTATGGGGTGGAATTTCTTCGTAACTTGCTTTGGGGCTTAAACCTCTAAATGCAAAAATAATTGCATCTAAATCTTTTCTGATTCTACGAATTTCTTCCATCATATTTTTATCCGCACCGGGAGCACTTAAAATGGTTTGCTTAATAACAACTGTTTTTTTCATTAAATCGTTGGCAAAATTCATAGCACCTCTAACTTGACGTGCTCTTTCCGCAACTTTCTTTTGGAAAGCTACCAGTGCTTTTCTGTCCGCAGCCGGCAATGTAGTATTGTTTAGTGCTTTTACCGTAAATTCTTGTGGCGAAACCAATTCGGTATAAGTACCGTTGTTTACCAGAGTCATTGAAACTTTATATTTACCCGGCATTACCATTAATGATGAACCTGCTTTTTTAAACGGATCAAATTTATCTTTTACCGATACAGGCATCGGACTTGTATAACGTAAATCCCAAGTAATTCGATTTACTCCAGAAGAAGGTTTTGCGGTTAATTTGCGTACTACATTACCTTCAACATCAGTTATGGTAAACAAAAGATAAATCGGCTCCAACATTTTTTCGTCTCGCTGTTCTTTCCATGTTAATTGTTTAATGGGTTTTCCTTCCTTAAACAATTCTCTTTCTTTTTCCTTTCGGATTTGTTTCTGCGATTTGGGAGCTTCCTTTAGCCAATAGGTAAATGTTGCACCAAAAGGCGGGTTTTTTGCTATATAATAAGTAGCTCCTTGTCCGTATTTTTTACCTGTTTGCATATATGCCAAAGCATCTTTGATTGGAAAAATTTTAGCTTGCACATTTTTTAAAGAAGGATTTGCTTCGCGCAAAGGCGAATAATCGTCTAAAATATAAAATCCTCGACCAAAAGTAGCTATGGCAATATCACTTTCACGCTCCTGAATAGCAATATCTCTAACTGCAATGGTTGGTAAACCTGATTTTAACTGTATCCAATTTTTTCCTCCGTTGTAAGAATAAAAGAAACCAAACTCTGTTCCTACAAACAATAAATCAGGATTTTTAAAATCTTGCTCAATAGTATGCACTGTTCCATTTTTTGGCAAATTTGCAACTATTGAAGTCCAAGATTTTCCTTTATCAGTACTTTTTAATAAATAAGGTTTAAAATCATCACGCTTGCGATTATCAAAGGATGCAAAAACCACGTTTTCATCAAAACGCGAAGGGAAAACATCACTTACATAAGTATTGACAGGCACTCCGGGAAATGTACCGGCTTTATGCCAATTTTTAGCATCTTCGGTAATTTGAATTACACCATCATCTGTACCTACGTAAATTAAGTTTTCTTTTACCGGCGATTCTTCCATTGAAACAATAGTTCCGTAAAGTGATGTTGAAACATCTTTGCGTACCGCATCAGAGCTCCAATATTTGCCCATAACCTTCCATGTATTACGGTCAATTTGAGCCGTCAAATCCGGACTGATTACTTTCCACGACTGCCCGCGATCATCGCTACGAAAAACCTTATTGGCAGCTATATACAAGCGCTTATGATTATGATGACTTATAATAAAAGGTGTATTCCAATTCCATTTATAGCTTAATTCGTCTTTACCGGGTTGGGGTTTAATATTTAGTTGTTCTCGGCTTTTTTTATCAAAGCGGATAACATTACCATATTGCCATTCGGAATATACAATATTGGGGTCTTGGGGGTCAACTCTTCCCCAAAAACCATCACCTCCTACTGTGTTTACCCATTCGCCTGATGTAACACCTGCACTGCTTAAGTTCCGCGAAGGACCACCCATACTGTTGTTATCTTGGGTACCACCATACACATTATAAAAAGGATAATCATTATCTAAATAAACCCTGTAATATAGAGTTATCGGTAAATTTGAAACATGACGATAATTTTTTCCTTCATCGTAAGTAATATAAATTCCTCCATCACAACCAATAATAAAATGCTTTGTATTATTAGGGTCTATCCAAAGAGCATGGTCATCTACATGTTTTTCGCTAATTCCCAATTGTTTCCATGTTTTTCCACCGTAAAGAGTTACATGTGAAAATGTTTCAACAGAATACACTTTGTTTTCATCTTTTGGATCGCAATATATTTCATTATAATACTGCCCGCTGCTGTGGTGATCGCTCATTTTTGTCCAAGATTCTCCTTTATCTGTGGAACGGTAAAATCCACCACCGGATTTTGAAGCATCTTCAACAATTAAATAAACAATGTTTGGATTTACGGGCGAAACAGCAATGCCCATGCCCCCTACATCGCCCGAAGGCAAACCCGATGTAAGTTTACGCCATTTTTCTCCACCATCGGTTGATTTATAGACAGCCGATTCAGGTCCACCGCCTATTTTAGTATAAACATGCCTTCTTCGTTGTTCAGAAGTAGCATACATAATATCTGGATTTGAAGGATCAATAACTACGTTATTGACACCGGTATTTTCACTGATATTTAATACTTTTTTCCATGTTTTACCGCCATCTATAGTTTTATACAAACCTCTTTCGCCTCCGGGTCCCCATGCGGAACCTTCAGCTGCAACAAAAACAATATCCGAGTTGCGAGGGTCAATAACAATTCCCCCAATTTGACGCGAATCTTTCAAACCCATATTTTTCCAAGATTTCCCGCCATCAAGGGTTTTATAAACTCCATCGCCATAAGCCAAAGCTCTTTGGTGATTGTTTTCACCCGTTCCTGCCCAAACTACGTTTGGGTTATTTGGGTCCATAGCCAAAGCACCAATTGAATAACTGCCGTAATTTTCAAAAACGGGTTTAAATGTCTGTCCGTTGTTTGTAGTTTTCCAAATATTGCCGCTGGCTACCCCTACATACCATTCGCTATGATTTTTGGGGTTTACGGCAAAATCGGCAATACGCCCCGAAGCATAGGCAGACCCAATGCTACGAAATTTTAAGCCACTTAATTTAGCTGATGAAAACTCATCTTTTTGTTCTTCCTTCTTCGTTTCTTGTTTCTTTTTTTTCTTCTGTGCAAAAGCCGTTTGTGGAACAATTGAAAAAAAAGAAAATACAAAAATTAAAAAAAGATTTTTGATTTTTAAATGTCTCGTTACCATAATATTGAAATTTTTTAAAATTATTAGTTCGTGAAGTTATAAAACTGTTTGCTAAATTGTAAATATTTAACATATAATTTCAATAATTTCAAATAAAACTATCTACTATACAAGAATTTAACAAATAAAATCAATATTGATTATTTGCAGAATTTAGATTTAACAGAGTAAATCAGATAAATATGAATATATTTTTAGTTTAGAATATTTGTGTTTTTTGACATATAGTAGTATATTTATCCCAAATTTAACAACCTAAATAATAAATATTATGAAAAAAATTACATTAACACTCTTAAGTTTTATCTTAACTTTCAGCATGTTTGCAGGTGGTTTGGTAACTAATACCAATCAAAGTGCAGCATGGACAAGAATGCTGAACAGAAATGCAACCGTTGAAATTGATGCTGTATTTTTTAACCCTGCAGCTTTAACTAAACTTGAAGATGGTTTTCATTTATCAATCAGTAATCAAATTATCGGACAAACTAAAAGTATTACCAATTCTGCTTTAGGTGATAGAACATTTGACGGAGATGTTTTTGCACCGGTTTATCCTGGTTTATCAGCTGCATATAAAACAGGTAAATTTGCTTTTTCATTTGGATTTTACCCTGTTGGCGGTGGTGGTAGTGCAGAGTTTAATGACGGATTACCTTCTATAGAAATGGGGATAGCTTCTTTACCAAGTGCAATGGCAGCTTTAGGAGCAACAGGTGGTTATTCTTACAATACATATCTAGAAGGTTCATCTGTTTATTTTGGTATTCAAGGTGGTATTAGTTATGAAATAAACGACATGGTTTCTGTTTTTGCAGGTGCTCGTTATGTAATGGCTACAAACACTTATAACGGATACATTAAAGATATTGCCTTACAAACTGCCGACCCAAACTCACCTTTAACAAATGCATCTGTAACAGCTATGGCAGATGCAACAAAAGGCGGAGGTGATGCAATGCAACCATTAGTTGATGGAGGTGCAGGTGGCTTAACATTTGCAGAAGCTGAAGGTGCAGGAATAATTGATGCAGCTACAAGAGCACAGCTTGAAGGAGGACTGTTAGCACTTGGTTTAGATCAAAATGTTATTGATGCTATGGATATTAGTACAGCTCAAAATACTTATTATACCTATGCAACTACAATGTACACAGCAGCCGGATATTTAGCTGATCAAGAATTAGATGCTGAGCAAACAGGCTCAGGTATTACCCCAATTCTAGGAGTGAATCTTTCATTAATGGAAGATAGATTAAATATTGGCTTAAAATATGAATTTAAAACAGCCATGACCTTAACTAATAGTACAACAAAAGATATTGTTGTTGGCGTAGATCCAACTACAGGTACTCCTATCACAATGTTCCCGAATGGAGAAGAAGTAAATGCAGACATTCCAGCTTTATTATCCGGAGGTGTTAGCTTTAAAGTAAATGACGCATTACGTATTGAAGCTGACTTTGAAACCTACTTTGATAAAGATGTTGATTGGGTAAGAACTGACCCATTTACTGGTGAAAAAATAACTGCTGATGACTTTATTGACAATGGATATTTATTATATGGACTAGGACTTGAGTACACTATTTCTGATGCACTGGTTATTAGTGCCGGTTGGAACGGTACTCAAACCGGAGTAAATGATAAATATCAGTCTGATTTAAGTTATAGCTTAAACACTAATACTTTTGGCGGTGGATTTGCTTATAAAATTAATAATATGATTAAACTAAACATTGGAGGATATTACGTATGTTACGAAGAAAACTCTATTCAATATCCTGGTACACCAACAAGCTATTATACGCA
>JAKIUH010000213.1 GCA_021647685.1 Bacteroidales bacterium | reverse complement strand
TCTTTTATTTTTTTTTAGAAGCAAATTATTCTCCAATAAAATAATGTTTGGTAAAAAGGTGTGTGTTTCAGAAAGGCGGTCAAAAAAGTAAGCACTGTCAATATATATTCTGCACTTGTCTGTTCTATTTGCAAGAATATAAAAATCCGCAATTTGCAGGCAAGCTTTAACCTTGCAATCTTCGTTATTTGTTTTTTTTTCTAAGTTGTAATGATTTTTTTGATAATATCAGAGCACTGTCAAACATTGTATGTTCTTGATATATCTTGGCAATATTACTTAATGCTTCAGCCATTCCTTCAATTCCTTCAATTTGGTCTTTATTTGCTGAAAAATGAGCGTATGCTTTTTGGTAGTACTCATGTGCTTTAGGGTATCGTTTGTCTGCAAAATATATATTTCCAATGGTAATGTACCACCGGTTATCTATGTTTTTTCTGTTTTGTGAGTATAGTAATCCTTTTGCATAATAGTTAGCAGCACTTGAGTTCATTTCATAAGCGGCATATAAATCGCCCAACTGACGGTACCAATGTTCTAAAATATAATGATTATCAAGCGATTTGCCTAAGGTAATTGCTTCAAAACAAATTTCTTTACTTTGCTCAAAGTCAGTAAATTTATATTTTGTAAACAAACTGTCTAATTTAACACATAAAATTGAGTCTGAATTTATGTTTTTCGTATGTTTTTTTTCTTGTGGGTAAACTGATTGTTCTGCAAAAAGGAGAATGAGAAGCACCGGAATTTTAATGCTTTTTAATATTTCTTTAAATAATTTATTGGTCGGATTATGAAACATTTTGTTTTTCTTTTACTGATATAGGAAGTGTAAAACTAAAAGTACTTCCTTTTCCCGGTTGTGAAAGCACATCTAGCCTTCCCTTGTTTGTTTCTACAAACTCTTTACATAACCTTAATCCCAGTCCGCTGCCTTTTTCTCCTTTTGTTCCCGGCATACTTACAGGGGTTTGGAAAATATTTTTTAGCATGTTGTTGTCAATTCCCAAACCGGTATCTTTAATTTTTATTAAGCAAGCATCTTGGTTATAACAACTTTTGATGATAATTTTACCGTTTTCTGTATATTTTATAGCATTTGAAATAAGGTTTCTAATTATAGTTTCCAGCATATTTTTATCGGCAAAAACATAACAGTTTTCTAAGTTTGTTTCAAAAATATTATTTTTAGTTACTGCCATGTATTTATATATATTTATTTGTTCTTCAATTAATTTTTTCAAATCAACTTCTGTGGGTCGGTATTCAATATCCATAGTTTGAATCCTAGACCAATCCAGTAAATTTAATAATAATTTATAAGCCTGTTCGCTACTATCTGTAATATATTTACTGTATGACTTTATTTTTTCAAAATCATTAAGCTTTATTGCATCTTCAACTAAATCAGAAAAACCGATAATTGAGTTAAACGGACTTTTTAGATCATGAGCAATTATTGTATAAAAACGGTCTTTTGTTTTAATTGTTTTTTCTAAATCGCCGGCTTTTTTAATGAGTTCAATATTCTGTTCTTGTATCTTTTTTTGTTGTTTTTTACTTTCTTCTTGCGATAATGACAGGTGTTGATTGCTAATGGTTAGCTTTTTCACAGTTCGCTTGTATTCATCATAATATACATTTAAATAAAATGTTAAAGCTAAAACGGATATTATTGCATGTATTCCATTATCCAATAATCTTCCCTGATTTGAACTGTAAGCAATTATATATTCCGGATAATAATATTCTAAAGCAATGATTATCAAAATACTTATACCTGAAAGAAAAAGCAATTTTATCCGCATTTTACCTTCGCTTAGAGTATAAGTGGCTACAACAGCAACAAAAATATCGTAAATTGTACTTCCTGCACTTCCTTCATTCACGAACCAAGAAATGGGTGCTAACAAAACAAAAACACCACTTACAAGAAATATGATTACTCGATCATAATTTTTACTGTGATAAGCTATAAAATAGAACAAAGTAAAGTAAAACAGAGCAAAAGCAGAAAATGCACTTGCTTGCCATTGTACATTTAAAAGCTCATCAATTAATAATGATAATATTTTTAATAAAATAGCAGCTAATATACTTATAATTAATACTCTGTGACGTAAAGAGTAATCTTGTTTATTGCCGATAAATTTTTCTAAATTAATATTCATTCTAATACTAAACTTTTTTGCTACAGTTAGCAAGTGGCTAATAGCCGATTGATATTTTTTGTTAAATAATGCATTTACAATAACTGTAGTGTTTCTATTTAGTTTTAAGGAGAACTTAAATATATTTTATTTTGTATTGTTATATTTAATCGTTTGTTTAGTAACCTTACCTGTTTATAGGTTGGTTTTTTAAAATTTAGATTTGCTTTTATAAATTTAAGGGGACAATATATAAAAAAATAATAAAAAACGGATGAGTATTTATCAGATTTTAGACTTTCTTGGTACTTTTGTTTTTGCTATAAGCGGTGTACGATTGGCAGCAGAAAAAAAGATGGACATTTTTGGAGCTATTATAATTGGTTTTGCTACTGCTGTTGGTGGAGGAACTATCAGAGATTTACTTTTAGGAGCAAGCCCTGTGGCATGGATACAAAATCCTGTATATCTATATTTAATTGTAGCTGCTGTAATTATTGGAGTATTCTTTGACCGCTATATTTTTGAACTAAAAAACATGTTGCTAATTTTTGATTCGATTGGTTTGGGTGTATTTACTCTTGCTGGTATGCAAAAAGCAATTAATTATGGTATTGATATCGAATATGCAGTTATTTTAGGAATGACAACAGCTACTGCCGGCGGAATAATTCGTGATATTTTGGCAAACGAAATACCCTTAATTTTACAAAAAGAAATATATGCTGCTGCATGTCTTGCCGGAGCACTTTTGTATCTTTTGTTAGATTTTGCAGGTTTAAATTTTCATTACAGCACAATTATTACCATTCTGTTTATTGTAGTATTAAGAACTTTGTCTGTTAAATATAAACTAACATTTCCCAGATTGAAACCATAAAAAAGAATTGATTTTTGAGTAATTATCCGGGCTCAAAGTTTTTACATAATCTTATACTCAATTTCCGGCTTATTTTCTAATTTTTTGATTAATTCTTGGGTAATTTTAACACGATGCGTGCGCGAAAACATCTGTACCCATATTTTGCTTGAAGGTTCGTAGATTAAAAATTTCAACAAAGCGTTGCCTTTATATTCTTCGGCAAGATGTTGTACTTCGTCAATCAATTCATCGCTAAGGTACTCCACAGGGATTTTAATAGCTAATGCATTAAATGCTTTTTCTTTAATTTCCGATAACATTTCAATTTGCGAAATGTTTACTTCAAGTTCATTATCTTCTTTATTAAACCGGTGTTGTACTTTTCCTTTAATTGCCAAATAATAACCTTTTGTGTAATATTTTTTAAAATCAAGATATTGATTTCCAAACATTACAAACTTATACGAATCACTGTAATCTTCAATAGTAAGCGAGCCAAACGGTTTACCGTTTTTAGTGGTACGATGTTCAAAATTGGTAACAATTCCGGCAATTTTTATTTCTCTGCCTTTTAAATCGGTTAAATTAGCTAATTGAGCGAGTTTAACATTACACCATGCATCAATTTCCAGTTTATAATCATCAAGCGGATGTGCAGAAAGGTAAATACCGATTAATTCTTTTTCGCGGTTTAAACGGTCTATTTTGTCCCATTCTTCGGCTTGCGGAATCTCCGGTTTTTTCTTTTCAACCACTACATCACCACCAAATAATGAGGTTTGGGCGCTTGCTGTTCCTTCGCTTTGTGATTTATTTCCGTATTTAATTAATTCTTCAATAAAACTGCCGTTTCCGTTTGCCGATGCAAAAAATTGGCTGCGTTTAATATCACCCAGTTCATCAAAAGCTCCGGCAATGGCTAATCCTTCAATATTTCTTTTGTTTACGGTACGTAAATTTACTCGTTCTACAAAATCGAAAATATCTTTAAATTCGCCCCCTTCTTCCCGTGTTTGAATAATGTGTTCAACAGCGGCTTCGCCCACACCTTTAATAGCAGCAAGTCCAAAACGGAGCGCACCGTTTTTATTCACCGTAAAGCGTGCATAACTTTCGTTAATATCGGGACCTAATATATCTAATCCCATACGTTTGCTTTCATCCATAAAGGCACTCACCTTGTCAATGTTTGAAAGGTTACGGCTTAATATGGCAGCCATAAATTCAGCCGGATAGTGTGCTTTCAGATAAGCTGTTTGATAGGAGAGATAAGCATAGCAAGTGGAGTGTGATTTGTTAAAAGCATATTGAGCAAAAGCCTCCCAGTCGTGCCATATTTTTTCCAGAATATTTTTATCATGTCCTTTTTTGCTTGCCCCTTCCATAAACAAGCCTTTTAGCTCGTCCATCATGGATTTAATTTTTTTACCCATTGCTTTACGCAACGAGTCAGCTTGTCCTTTGGTAAAGCCGGCTAATTTTTGTGATAAAAGCATCACCTGTTCTTGATAAACGGTAATACCATAGGTTTCAGCAAGGTGTTCTTCCATTTCGGGCAGGTCGTATTCAATTTTTTCACGCCCGTGTTTCCGGTTGATAAAATTAGGTATATATTCCATTGGTCCCGGACGATACAGTGCATTCATGGCAATCAAGTCGGCAAAACGGTTAGGTTTCAGTGCTTTCAAGTGCTTTTTCATTCCATCCGATTCAAACTGAAATAGTCCTGTGGTTTCGCCGCGTGCATAAAGTGCAAAAGTTTCAGCATCATCTAATGGAATTGCATCTATATCTACATCAATCCCGCGCGAAATTTTTACATTTTCTACCGCATCTTTAATAATAGAAAGGGTTTTTAATCCCAAAAAGTCCATTTTTAACATCCCTACTGACTAAACATGCTTGCCATCATACTGGGTAACGTACAGAGGGGAATCTTTGGCAGTGCTTAAAGGGATATAATTTTCCAAATCATCTTTACCGATAATAATACCGCATGCATGAACACCGGTTTGGCGTACTGAGCCTTCGAGTGTTTCGGCAAATTTGAGGGTTTTTTGAATAAGTTCACTGCCTTTGTCTCGCTCTTGTTTTAATTCCGGAACAGCTGCATAAGCTTTTGCCAGCGTTGTACCGGGTTTTTCGGGAACCATTTTGGCTATACGGTCGGCTTCGTGTAAAGCTAATTTTTGAACACGTGCCACATCGCGTATTGCCATTTTAGCAGCCATAGTACCAAAGGTAACAATTGCTGCTACACGCTTTTTACCGTATTTTTCCACAACCCAATCCAATATTCGGCTACGACCGTCTTCATCAAAATCAATATCAATATCGGGCATTGATATACGGTCGGGGTTTAAGAAACGCTCAAACAGTAAATTATACTTAATCGGGTCTATATTTGTAATTTGCAAACAATAAGCTACTACAGAGCCGGCTGCCGAGCCGCGTCCCGGACCCACAGATACTCCAATTTCGCGAGCAGCTTTTAAAAAATCCCAAACAATAAGGAAATATCCGGGAAATCCCATGCGTTCAATGGTGCCTAATTCAAAGTCAATCCGTTCTTTAACATCCTCCGTAATTTCGCCATAACGTTCTTTGGCTCCTTCGTAGGTAATGTGTCGTAGATATTCATCAGGATTGTTAAATCCATCCGGCAAGGCAAAATCAGGCATAATAGGCGCTGTATTCAACTCGTATTCTTCAACCTTTTCTGCTATTTCCATGGTATTTGCCAAAACTTCGGGCACATCGGCAAAAAGTGCTGCCATTTCGGCGGATGTTTTAAGATATTCTTGTCCGGAATAGCGCATACGGGTAGGGTCGTCTTTGTCTTTTCCGGTGTTTAAACAAATTAGTATGTCATGAGCTTCGGCATCTTCTTTATTGATAAAATGTACATCATTGCTTGCAATACACTTAACACCTAATTCTTTGCCAAGTCGTAAAAGTTCAGTATTTACTTTTGTTTGTTTTGCGAAAGTGTCTTTATCTATCTCCGGATTACCTGTTTTGTGGCGTTGCAATTCTAAATAAAAATCATCGCCAAAAACCTCTTTAAATTTTTTGATGGTTTCAACCGCTTCGTCTAATTTACCGGCAAGTATTAACTCCGGTATTTCTCCTCCTAAACAGGATGAAGAGATAATCAACCCCTCGTGTAATTCAAAAAGTAGTTCTTTATCAATACGCGGTTTGTAATAATAGCCTTCCATCCACGCATACGAAATGAGCTTTACCAAGTTATGATAACCGGTCTTATTCTTGGCAAGAATAATCATATGATTTCTGCTGCGGTCAATTTTTTCTTTGGTGTCAAATCGTGAACGTTTTGCAACATAGGCTTCGCAACCTAAAATCGGCTTAATTCCGGCTTTTGTAGCTTTATCATGAAAGAGTTTTACGCCGAACATATTTCCGTGATCGGTAATTGCCAAGGCTTTCATACCATCGGCTTTTGCTTTTTCAAGTAGTCCGGGAATACTTGATGCACCATCAAGAATAGAGTACTGTGTATGTACGTGTAAATGCGTAAACTCTTGCTTCATTTCTTAATTTAAAATACTGGTTATGTGAATAATAGCACCTGTTTGCAGGGGGCATTCAGGCAGGGTAAAATTAGCTAAATTAAAGCAAAAATATACTGCTTGTTGATAAATATCTAATAAAGTTTATAAGCGCTTGGTGGATAATTGTTTTTATCTTAAATCTGCCGGTGGGAAGACGAATATAGTTTAAGAAGTATATCATTAAATCGAAGATTAAAACCTTGTTGTTTTTATTTTTTAAACGTTTTGAAGTCCTTTGGACGTTCAAAAGTTTTAAAAACTTCAAATCGTCCGGCAGAACATTTGAAAGTTTCAGCATTATATTACATAGACAGGTGCGTAATACAAACTATATTTCATTTGTAGATTAGGGCTTGCTGAAAAGCTCAGATGTACATCTATTTTGGATTTTGTGAAGTGTAGATGTATATAAATACTTCAAACTGAACAAAATACAAAAGAGGTGTGCAGCTGAGCAGCAAAAAACATTATGGATTTATATTATAATAAATGAATGCTTTTTCTGATATTTTATTGAAAAACTTTGCATTTCAAGGCAATAATGCAAACATAAAGCAATGATTAATAATTTATTTAGCGTTTTGAAGCAAGCCTTAGATTAATTGGTTTCTGTCTATAAAGTCATCGAATTGAAAATTATACTTATTCCTCCTTTTTGCTTTTTTCGTTTTACCTAATACCCAAGTAAGTGCTGCAAGGAAAAAAAACAAAAATTCATCAAAA
>JAKIUH010000212.1 GCA_021647685.1 Bacteroidales bacterium | reverse complement strand
GACCCAATACAAATATGTATTCCCATAGCAGCTAAAACAATAAGCCAACGATTTTTTTTAGTAATATGCATTTATTCTCCCAAAATAAAATATGTCTTAATAGTGTATTCCCTAACACACTATTATTTTAAAAACTTATAGGGGAGTATATCAAAACTACATAAAAATGGTTATAATGCACAATAAAAAAGGAAACTATTATGAAACTCCCTAGCGATGAAACCTTATACAAAACACTTATTTTTCTACTTGTATTTATGGTAGTTCTAGGTATACTTTTTGATACGGACTACACTTAATACAGGATATATTCTTATGAAAAACTTATTTGAAATGGGTACAAACTTTGGAGAAGACTGGTCTTCTGATAATAAAGATAAACCCATCAAAGTAAATTCAACAGAGAGAAAAGAACCAAACAAACATCAACTCCACTTTGCTAAAGAAAAACGTAGGGGGAAAGTAGTGACCATTGTTAAACCTTTTTACTTATCTAAAAATGATCTGCAAGTCTTGGTCAAGACACTTAAGAAGAAACTGGGTACTGGTGGTACAGTCAAAGAAAATACTTTAGAATTTCAAGGAGATATTTCTGAAAAGGTACGAAGACATTTAGTGTTACTTGAATACAAATTTAAACAATAAAGCTATCGTGTCTCTAAATACTCCTGATATACCTCTAATGTAATTTGCATATATAAAGACTTTACATAATGAGGTCTCAATTTTTCTATCTGTTCTTGTACTTCTTGTAAAGTATCGCCTTTAAATAATAACCATGCAGATATCAATAACACAGACCGTGAAAGACCAAGCGTACAATGCACATAAACACCGTCATTTTTATATGCTTCTATGTACTGCACCCCTTGATGCAAAGATTCAGGGCTTTGTATAGTTTGATCTAAAAAAGGTAATCTTCGTTGAGAAAAATCATTCTTTTGTAGTTGTTGTTCTGTCGCAAGGTTTAAGATATTTTTAATGCCTTTTTCTTTGCGCGCCCAGTCGCGATAGGTTTTCATTGCCAACATAATACTTTCTGTACCTCCCGATGATACTGTACCGCATACTTTGTCGGGTTTGTTTACTGCATTTGCATGCATCATTTGTGCAGTCATTGCAACAATTTCGGCTTCATATTTTGCCGAAGAAGGCCAAATATCAGAATGCAAGGGATTTGATTGTGAATTAAGTGCGAATACTTTGTTCAAAAAATCAATATGCTCGTTGTCGCCATGATAAACCGCACCGGATACAAAACCATTTTTCCATTTTGCTTCTTCTTTTTGGTAAAATTCGATCATGATTCTAAGAATTTCATCTTTTGAAATACCTTGTTCTGGTATTGTAGCATAAACAGGGCTGTCTTTGTAGGGTTTTGCCGATTGTTCGATTTCAGCCAAAAGTTTATCGTATTCTTTTTCAATTAAGCGCTTTACCGCAGGAATTTTTTTTGCTGTATTTTCTATAATTTCAAATGCTTTTTTTGTAATGTTCATAGTTGATAGATTGTTAATTGTTAAATTGTTTAATTGTTATATTGTTGTATTGTTTGTTGGTTCTAGGCTCTTGGCACTGGGTTCTAGATTCCGAGTTTCGGGTTCTGTTGTTCATTTTATAATGATTATTGTTAGATTGTTATACAGTTCTGGGGTCTATTGCTCATTGTCTATTGCTCATTGTATATTGCTCATTGTATATTGATTATTGATTATTGATTGTTGAAATATAGATACACACAGTTCTGGAGAACTGTGGTACGTACTGTATATTTTACAGTTCTATAGAACTGCGGTACGATTTAATCGCCGGTAAATCTTTTTATTTTTATGGTAAATATTTAAATACTCTTTAAATAGCTCATCGTATATTTTGGTGTTTTCCGTTTTGGGCTGATATATTTTTTTTGCTTTGGCTGTTTGTGAACTGTCTTCTACATCAAGATATCCCAATCCAATTAATGCCAAAACAGCAGCTCCGCGGGCATTCGCCAAAATAGGTTGTTCCATTTGACGAATTTCGCGTTGCAGAACATCGGCTAATATTTGGCTCCACAAACCGGACAAAGCGCCACCGCCAATAAAACTTATATATTCAAATTGATTACCAGCTAACTTTTCAACATACTTCAACAACCAACGATTATTAAAAGCAACTCCTTCAAATACAGCACGTATCATTTCCCTGCGGGTATGTTGCAAAGCGAGGTTATGAAAACCGCCGCGCACAAAATTATCCTCAGCCGGAGAACGTTCGCCGTAAAGCCAAGGAGTAAAAATTAGTTTATTACTCCCCACAGGAGTTTCCTCTGCAAGTTGATTAATTTTTTCGTAATAGTTTTCAGGAGCAGGAGTATTCAGAATATCTTGATGAAAAAACACATTATCGCGTAAAAAATTAATGCACTCTCCAGCAGTTTCTTGCTCATTGGTAATAAGATACTTCCCTTTTAATGCCGAAGGCAGCGAAGCGATATTATGAAAAATATCGGTTTTTTTATAGGGGACAAAGGATGCCAACCATGAGGAAGTCCCGATATAAATATGAGCGTGTTTTTGCTTAATCGCTCCTGAACCAATAGCTGCAGAATTAACATCAGGTGTTCCTGCAATAATTTTCACATCATTATTTAAGCCTAATTCATCAGCTATTTCTTTGCGAAGTGTACCAATTTCTTCATGTGCATAAACCATATCGGGCAGTTTTTCGCGCTCTATACCCGAGAGCGACAATAATTTTTTTGAATACCTTATATTGTTTATATCTCGATTATCCGTTACCCAATGCAAAACCATTGTATCGTAAGTACTGACAAATTCACCACTCAATAAAAGATTGATATAATCTTTGGGTTCAAGAAATTTATAGGTTTTTTTATAAATATCCGGCATATTTTCTTTGATAAACAAAATATGTGCTATGGGGTCTTTACCGGCGCGCGTAGGTATGCCCCCGGTACGACGTAACCAGTGCCATAATTTAGATACACCATAGCCTTCAAGTTCAATAATGCCTTTGGTAATTTCTTTTACTTGCCCTGCACCTCTTGCATCCATCCAAATAATGGCATTCATTAAGGCTTTCCCGTTTTTATCCACAGCAACCGTCCCTGACCATTGTGTGGTTACGCTTATGGCTTCAATATTTTTTCGTGCATCTGGATTTCGCGCTAATACGTTAAGAATCGCTTTTTTTATAGCTTTCCACCAATCATTGGGGATTTGTTCAGCACCTCCATTGGGGAGTAAATCGTATCCGGTAGGGGCAAAATCATCATCAATAACATTAGCTTGTGTATCGAAAAGGACAACTTTGGGACCTGAGGTGCCTAAATCAATCGTTAAAATATATTTTGAAAACCTTTTCATCTTTCCATTGCAATAATTTGTCAGAACTATTGATAAATCATCAATAAAAGCACAAATTATAGATTAAGACTTGGAAAAACAAATAATACAGATTTTTTTATGGAAAATTTATCATAGGATAAAAATAAATTAATTATATTTGAGAAAAATATAAAAAATGGCGTTTAAAGAATTTAATTGTCCCAGTTGTGGAGCTCTGCTTAAATTGGAATACCGATTTACAGAAACGGTAATTTGTCCTTTTTGTCAGCAATCATCGCACTGGACAGGTGAAAATTTTGAAGCAAAAGGCGAAAAAGTAATTTTAGCGGATTACGGTTCTAAATTTTCGGTAGGTTTGCAGGCATCTTTTTGGGGAACAAAACTTGGAGAACGCAAAGAGTATAAATTCAAAGTACTCGGGCGTGTACGTTTTGAATATAATGACGGCTTTTGGGACGAATGGCTGCTGCGTGTTGAAGGATATGAGCAAAATGAATATTGGCTGCAAGAAGATGAAGGAGAATTTTTTCTGTTTAAAAAATTTGATAATTTACCTTCGGTAAATGAATACAGTGAGTTAGAGGTTGGTATGTACGTTGATTGGGAAGATTACAAAATGTTTATATCTGAAAAAGCAAAAGCACAGATTTCCGGTGGGGAAGGAGAGTTACCTTTTAGAGTAATTCCCGGTGAACAATGCGATTTTGTTGATGGAATTTTATTAAAGGAAGCGATTCCTGTAAGTATTGAATACTTGCCCGATAACAAAAAAGCATTTTATGTAACCATATTTAATTTGGATATAAACGATTTTGTATTTACCGAAAAGAAGCAAGAAAATGTCTATTGAACAAAGGAAAATAAGACAATATAAATGTCCTTCGTGCGGGGGAGGTTTGGAACTGAAGAATCCGCGAACGCGCTATGTAGCTTGTCCGTATTGTGGCACAGTAACAGATGTACGAAGCGATGCTTATCATATATTAGCTAAATATGCAAAGCCGTCAGATTTTCCGCCGCGTGGTTTCTTAAAATTGGGCAGAGAAGGAATAATAAATGGGAAAGCATATAAAATAATAGGCAGAACACGCTGGAGAAGCCAATATATGGAGCGCTGGGATGAAGAAGGAGAAAGCGGATATGAAAAAGGTACTTGGGAATATGACGAATGGTTACTGATAAGTGAAGATGCTACTTATTTTTATATAATTGAAGATGCAGACGGTTTACATTTTTCAGAAGCAATTATACCACCGTACCCTTCACTTCCAAAAGGCAGAGTTATAAATGATTTTTTTGATAACAGAAAACGTGATGCCCAGGAATATGGTAATTCAAAAATACTCTATTTTGAAGGAGAAAGTACCTATTTGGTGAAACCGGGTAGAATGGTAGGGTTCTCACAATATCGTACAATTGGCGATACTCAAAATGCAAGTGGTATTTATTTAGGCTATTCAGAAGATTATATTGCTGAATGGCGCTATAATGATCAAGGTAAAATACAAGAAGTAGAGTTTTTTAAAGAACGTGATGTTAGACAGGGCATAATTGAGGAAGCTTTTATGACCGAAGAAGAGCGTTTGGAAAAAAAACAGCTCGAACATGCACGCTTACTTGAAAAAAGAAAAATCCGGAAAATTAATAAACGTATTTTTCAGATTGGCGGATTGTTCAACTTAATTCTTGGAATAATTCTTTCTGTAATGTATTCGGGAGATGAATATAGCTATATCCCTGAATTTAAACAAGAGTTAAAATATCCGCTAACAGCCACTGATCAAGACTTTGTTTTTAAAGACAGTTCTAAGGTATATGTTTTTAAGCCGGATTCAATTATTAAAATAACGGAGGATGATGAATCGGTTCAGATAAAAATTGTGCCGGAAATACCGGAAGAAACAGATGTTCTTTTTCACTTAAAAGTATATAGTCGAGCTGATGATAAATTGGTTTTTGATGCATCAACTTATGCTTACGATTATAAAAAGTATAAAGGCGACCGAGTTGCCTATTCAGATGGTGTTTTTGATGAAGCTTTTTCATTAGACAGTATTTCAGGACAATATTATATTGTATTTGAAATGGAGCTTCCTAAATATTATGTTCAAAAACCCAGCTCATGGGGAAAACCTAAGGCATTGGTAGAAATCTCTGTCAGAAAAAAAGCCGGTTATAAAGGACCATTATTTGTATTTTTTGGAATTATCATGCTAATTATTTCTTTATTTATTTGGATACCGAAAATTAAAGACAATTAAAAATATATTTATGAAATTATCAACCAAGATAGCATTAGGATTTGTTGGAGGTTTTACTGCTATTTCACTATTATCAATGACACCCAATATACCCAAAACTCATTTTAAAAACTATAAAAAATTAGCTGTAAAAAAAATTATCGCTACCAAAAATATTCGTAGTGGAAGTACCGGAAGGTCTTATTCAGGTGGTGGTTCTTCTTATGGAAAATAGAACTTATCATTTAAAATATAGTTTTAAAAAATTAATACATAAGTCAATTCTAACAATAAAAACTAACAATAATTATGAATACATTAAATGTGATTTTAGCAATGGATATAATCCATAATTTTAGTGAAGGAATTTTATCAACTGCAGTTTATGCAATAATTGGAATAATTGCAGCCGTTGCGGGATATTTTATTGTAGATTTATTAATTCCCGGAAATATGGGCAAGCAAATTGCTGAGGAAAAAAACATGCCTATTGCTATTGTTGCCGGTGCAATGATTCTTGGAATATGCATCATCATAGCCGCATCAATTGTCGGATAATTAGTGCTATGACTTTTAGGCAAGAACTTCAAAACGTCCTGTAAGACATTTGAACGTTCCGGTTTAATAATTTTTAAGCAAAGAAGTAATCTGACAATAGTAGTGCACTTAATAACAATTGCTTAGGCTAAACAGCATCACTTAAAAACACCTTTAAAAAATATGTTCATTCATAAAGAGAAAGCAATTTATCCGGTATTGCTTATATCGGTATTAATAATTGCTGCATGCGGAATATTGTATGAATTATTGCTAAGTAGTGTATCTTCTTATTTTCTGGGCAACAGTATTTTGCAATTTTCTTTAACGATTGGTTTTTTTATGTTTTTCATGGGCATAGGCTCATATGTTTCTCGATTTATCAGAAAGCGGCTTTTTGAAAGTTTCATCACAATAGAAATTATACTCGGTTTTTTTGGAGGAATTTCAACAACTGTTCTTTACTTGGTTTATGCTTATACCCCTCATTATTATCTGTATAATTTCATTTTTATTTCAATACTGGGTGCTTTAATTGGTCTGGAAATCCCCATTGTAGCACGAATTATCAACAAGTATTCATCATTAAAAGAGACCGTTGCCGATATTTTTTCCTTTGACTATATTGGAGCCTTAGCTGCCAGTATTTTGTTTCCATTAGTTTTACTTCCTTGGCTTGGCGTAATAGAAACCGCTTTATTTATTGGAATCATTAATCTTTTTGTTGCATTTTACAACAGCCTTTTTTTTAGAAAATTATTAAAAAATGCCACGGTTCAATCCTTAGTATCCGGCAGTATCATTATTCTATTTATTGTAGGATTTATTTTTTCATCAAAAATAGATAAAAAGTTAGAACAGAAAATCTATCAAGATAAAATTATATTTTCTAAACATACAAAATATCAAAAATTAGTACTCACTCGCTGGAATGATGATTACCGGCTTTTTATTAACGGAGCCATACAGTTTTCGAGTGTTGATGAATACCGTTATCATGAAAGTTTAGTTCATTTTCCGATGATGCTTGCACCCAATCATGAGAAAATATTGGTATTGGGTGGCGGCGATGGAATGGCAGTTCGCGAATTGTTAAAATATGAGGAAATCAAACAAATAGATTTGGTAGATTTAGATCCGGAAATGACCCGTTTGGCAAAAGAAAATGCTATTTTCAGAAAACTGAATAAAAACTCG
>JAKIUH010000211.1 GCA_021647685.1 Bacteroidales bacterium | reverse complement strand
CTTCGGTACTTATTTGTAATGGTTTTTCAGGTCCTAACAAAATGGCATGGTAAATATCCAAACCACCTAAACCGTCTTTTCTGATAGAGGAAAAAAATGCATCTTTGCCATTTGGTAAGACATACATAAACAAATCATCATCGGGTGTATTTACCGGTATGCCCAAATTTTTGGGTTCTGTCCACCGGTCATACTTATATTCCGAGACAAAAATATCATATCCGCCCATGCTATTATGCCCTTTTGAGCTAAAATACAAATATTTTTCATCGGGTGTAATGTATATGGAGCCTTCATCGTAAGGTGTGTTAATTACATCACCCAAATTAATGGGTTTACCCCATTTTCCATTTTCCTGAATGCTGTAATAAATATCTTTGCCTCCATAATTGTTGTCTTTAATATTACTGATAAAATATGCAGTTGTTCCTTCTTCATCAAAACAAATAGCCGTTTCCTGTGACCTTTTATGGTTTAGTTTATGGGTAATATCATGAATATTTCCCCAGTGATTTCCTTGCAATGTGGCAACATATAAATCTCCATCGCGCTTTCTTCCGCGATAAAATATTAATTTTTGTCCGTCTTCTGAAAAAGCTACGGCTGCATCATTCCATTTTGAATTTACCGGATTTCCTACACTTGTGGCAGGTGTCCATTCTTTATTTTCAAAACTGCTTGTATAAATGTCTTCGTAATATTTGTTATCAATCGGGTTATAACGGTCGCCCTGTTCTCCTCTACGTGATGTAAAAATTAAGAGTCCTCCATCGGCAGATATAATGGCACCGTAGTCATCGTAGTGTGAATTAATATTTTCACCTAAGTTTTCAACAATTACTCTTTCGTTGGCTTTTTTTAGTTTTTTTCCGGCTTTGCATTCTTCAATGTATTTGTCTATTTTAGGACTTTGGATTGACAGTTGTTTTGCATCAAGACTTTCTTTTTATTCTTCGTATGCATTGATTTCTTTTTAAAACTCCATATTCATGTGTAATGCTCTGGCAAGAAAAAAAACGGCTCGCGGATGCACATCTTCCTTTAAATCAATGGCTTTTTGAATGTATTTTAATGCTTCTTGTTTGGGGTCGGAGCGTAACAAACAAATAGCAGTCAGTAAATTTAGTTCTGCATTTTCTGAGTTATATTCCAATGCATATTTATAATAGGCTACTGCACGTTTATAATTTGCCGGACGGTGTTGATAAAATTGAAAATTTCCTTTTTTAACACTTTTCCATGCAGCCGCAAACCCATCTTCCGATACATAAAAATCTTTTTTCTTTACATGGATTCTTTCTTGTGCCAAACTACTGTATGAAAAGGCTGATATAATAGTAAAAAGTATGACTAATTTAATAAATTTCATAGTAAAATGATTTTATATTGTTTTGATATATTTTTAGATTTGATATACAGTATGATATTTATTTACATCCTTGAGTAAATATTTTCGGATTTTTTATACCTAATTTAACCGCAGTTTTCCAATCGTTACAAGCACCGTCAAAATCTCTGAGCATTTCTTTAGCATTTCCTCTGTTTGCAAATGCCTCGGCATAATTTCCATTAATTTCAATGGCTTTGTTAAATTGCTTTAAAGCATCTTGATATTTTTTTATTTTCATAAATGCAGCACCTAAATTGTTGTATGCAAAGGCATAATCATTTTTGAGTTTGACTGATTTTTGAAAATCTTTAATTGCCTCATCATACTTTTCTTGATCAAATTTTACCGAACCTCTGTTGTTAAAAGCTAGGTAATCGTCCGGTTTTATTTCAATGGCTTTGGTATATGCTTCAATAGCTCCTTCGTAGTCTTTCATCAGATGTTTGGCACTTCCCATATTGGTATAAGCGGCTACCAATTTAGGATTTTTTTTGATAGCTGTTTCATAATCAGCTACAGCTGCATCGTAATTTTCTAATTTAAGTTTGGCACTTCCTCGGTGATTGTAGGCATAAGCATCATTTGGAGCTAATTTTATGGCTTCTGTAAAATCAATCAATGCACCATCGTAATTTTTATTCATAAATTTAGCTACCCCACGATAAAAATAGTTTTTAGCATCTTTTTTTCCAAGTGTGTAAGCTTTAGTGAAGTCTCTAACGGCTGTCTTGCTGTCGTTCATATAAATTTTAACATAGCCTCTTCCAAAATATGCTTTAGCATAATCGGGTTTTATTTCAATAGCCTTGTTTAAATCATCAAGAGCAGATTTATAGTCTTTTAGATAGACTTTTGAGTAAGCACGATTATAATATGCTTGATAATAATTACTTTTAATTTTAATGGCTTCTGTAAATTTTTCAATAGCCTTTTTATATTCATTGTTCAAAAAAAACTCATTACCTTTATTATAAGCAAGTTCTGCTTCTTGATTTTCGCTAACTACTAATGTATTATCTGTTTGTGCTTGTGCCGAAATTGTAAAAATCAGCAAAACAAATAAAATAAGGGTATTTCTCTTCATAAGATTAAATTTTAAATAAATCGGTGAAATTAATTATCGCTTTAACGCTGATTAAACGCATCAATATTTTGTTTTGGTATTATAATAGACTCTGTTTTTATGCAAAAAGTAACACTGTACACTAAAAAAAGACACTGTTTGAGATTTTAAACGAGCTCTCCATGCCTCATATATCAGCTGTTTAGTAAATTATTATAAAAATAAATCAATTTATACTTGTATTTTTGTAAAGTATTATGTATTTTTGTGGTGGGTTTTAATTAAACCCTGTAATTATTAGTCAAAATTAATAAAATTATGAAAACATTACACAAACTTTTTAAATTTGGATTAATCATTATTCTAATCTTTGCTTATTTTAATGCTAATGCACAAAATAATTGTGAAAAAGACAAATTAGATGCTTTAATTAATCTTTCAAAGTTTATTGATTGGTATCCGTACCAAAGTAAAGCAAACAAGGTTTTATTTATTTACACCAATGATAATTCATCAATAAATTATGAAATTCAATCAAAAAATAATTTTGAATACAAAGATTGGCAAATTATATGTAGTAATCAAAGTAATAAAATAGTAAATCATTCAATTGTATTTATTACCCGTGAGAAGAAATTAAATACCGGGAAAATTATTAAATTAGCCGAAAAAAAGAATATTTTACTGGTAGGTGATGATATTGATGATTTTTGTGAAAATGGAGGTATGATAAACATGATTAGTAGGAATGGAAGTACAAGTTTTGAAATAAATTATGCAGAAATTCAAAATCAAAATATAGAAATTAGTACAAAATTATTAACTTTATCGAAAATTTTGTGAAAAGATATGTTTGGTACAGATAATAAAGATAAACCGGAACACATTATAGCCAGCTATATATTCAATATAACTAAGTTTATCTCTTGGCCCCCAAGAGCCTTTAATTTTAGTGTTTCGCCTTTTATTATCGGTATCTACAAAAATAATGCTTTCGGAACCCCTTTATCAATTACTTTGCGCGAAAAAAAAATTCAAAACAGAGATTGGAAAGTTGAATTGTTTAATGATGCAAAAGAAATTCGTACTTGCCATTTGGTGTTCTTTTCAGATATTCATGCATCTGAAACCGAATCGGTAATTTCAACTTTTAAACATAAACCTATATTGACCCTTGCTTATAATATTAATAATTTTTGTCAGAATGGGGGTATGATTAATATTGTTGGAGAAATACCCAACCTTGGATTTGAAGTGAATAAACACTCCCTTGAATTTGTGGGTTTGGAAATTAGTGCTGAACTATTAAATTTAGCAACAATTGTTTAAGCATTAATTTTTCTTTTATTTTGCTTATATTTCGATAATTCGTATTTTGGCAAATAAAATCCGGCGATATTTAATATTTTCAGCAAAGTATGTCATTTTTAAAGAATCGGTCCATACGAACTAAAATTATAGTTTTGATAGTTATAGTCAGTACCATTAACGTACTGATTAGTTCGTTAATTTATTTTAATTATGATAAAAAAGTATTTTATGAAGATACAAAACAAAAATTAGAAATATTAGCCAGAGTTGTTGGAGAAAATAATTCGGCAACCATATTATTTAATAAACCTAAAGAAGCAAAAGAAAATTTACAAACACTAAAAGCAGACGAACATATTGAGATTGCACAAATTATAGTTAAAAAAAAGCTTTTTGTTTCCTATAAAAAGAATGAAAATATAGATGAAGTTTTTATACCCATCACTCCTTATTCTGATACCGTCATTTTTCTGAAAGAAAAAGCATTAGTAAATGCTCCTTTGCATATGGATAATGATACTATTGCAGAAATCAGGATACAGTACAGTACAAAGGCTATACAAGAAAAGTTACAGGGTTATTATAAAATTATCGCTTTAATATTTTTTGTTACCTTATTTGTCGCATCTGTTTTAGCTTATTTTTTCCAGAAAAATATTACGCGCCCCATTTTTGAATTATACAAACTGATGAACATTATTACGGAAAAGAAAGATTATTCGTTACGTTCAGGCAATATGGCAAAAGATGAAATCGGGCAATTAAGCAATGGCTTTAATCAGATGTTAGATCAGATTGAAGAAAAAAATAATGAACTGAGTTATCAAAAAGAACTGGCTGAGGCTTCGCTTAAAGCAAAAGAGCGTTTTTTGGCTAACATGACGCATGAATTAAGAACCCCTTTGAATTCAATTATCGGTTTAACCGGTCTTTTGCACGATACGCCACTTAATCATGAACAAATAAATTATTTGGAAAATATCAAACTTTCCTCCGATCATCTTTTGGCAATTATTAACGATTTATTAGAGTTTTCGCGTATTGGCAGCGGAAAATTACAATTTGAAGAAAATGAGTTTAGTATTCGTTTGTCCGTTGAACGTATAAAAAATACCATGCAGTATGAGTTAAGAAAACGAAATCTTGATTTTTCTTGTCATGTAGATAAAGAGGTTCCGCACATTGTAGTAGGTGATGATTATCGTTTAAATCAGATATTGTTAAATTTAGTAGGAAATGCCATTAAATTTACCCCAAAAGGCAAAATTGAAATATTTGTAAAGAAGATTTTTGAATCTGAACAGAAAATTGGTATTGAGTTTAGGGTAAAAGATACGGGTATTGGCATACGTAAAGAAAAACAAAAAATTATTTTTGATAGTTTTACACAAGAAAACGATACCACTACACGTGAATACGGAGGAACCGGTTTAGGTTTGGCTATTACAAAACAACTAATTGAACTGCAAGGCGGAGAAATTAGAGTAGAAAGTGAAAAAGGAAAAGGCAGTACTTTTATATTCAGTATTCCTTATCTAAAAAAAGAATTTAGTCTTAAAACTAAGGAAAATAACGCTCCTAAATTGGGTCATTTGGAAAAAATATTACTTATCGATGATAATGAAATGAATTTGTTGTTTACCAAATCAATACTCGAAAAAAGTAATTTTGTTGTTGAAACGGCTCTTAACGCGGAGCTTGCGCTCGAAAAACTTTATAGCAAAGAGTTTAATCTTATTCTTATGGATTTATATATGCCTGAAACTGATGGTTTTGAACTAAGTCAAAAAATAAGAGCTATTGATGATGAAAAATTTAAAACAATCCCAATTATTGCACTGACTGCTGCTGCAACTGTTAATGAAATAAACAAATGTTTTGCCGCAGGAATGAATGATTATATAATAAAACCTTTTAAAAAGGATGAATTAATTTCAAAAATATTAAATTTGACAAAAAAATAAAGCACTTAAACTAATGATTAATTTAAACTACCTCAAAACAACCACAAATAATGACAAAGATACAATACGGGTATTGCTTGAAATTTTTAAGGAGCAAGCCCCTGAATTAAAATCAGATATTTTGAGTGCTTTTGAACAAAAAAACTGGACTGCCTTACAAAAAGCTGCTCATAAAGCAAAAAATTCTTTTCAAATTTTAGGTTTAAATGCAGAAGCAGAGAAGCTGCAAGAATTAGAAGTTCTTTGTAAAAAAGAGAAAGATACACATCTTTATAAAAACTATGTTGATGAATTTCTCCAATCTTGCGATGAAGCATTGAATGAAATAGAAAAAGGCATTAAAATATAAAGAATTGTATTGATTAAAAGAATATCTGAAATTAACGGATAATTACTATTTTTTTGCTCAAACTATATATACCGGAATGGATGTTGATAAAATAATTTCCTTGTTTGAGACCGCTTATCATAGAACTTAAATCTATTAAACTACTCCCTGAATTTACATACATTGTTTTCTGCTTTATCAGGCTGCCGTGAATATCCAATATACTTATTTTTAAGTTAGCAGGTTTTATCAGTTTAATTTCAGCTTTCAGATAATTGCTTGCAGGATTAGGAAAGAGTTTAAGGCTTTGTATATCAAATGTTTCTTTAGAAACATTTAAAACATAATCTTGGTTTGTCCAGCGTGCATACCAGCCACTTTCAGTTGATGTATTGTCGGATACAAAATGAAAACTCATAATACCGCTAATGGCAGTTAAAGTATCACTCACATCAGCGTTTCCACTGTAAGTAGCCAATATAGAGCCGGTATCAATATTTCCGTCATAAATTACCAAAACATCATTAGCATCGGTTGAAAACTCATCAAAAACAAGTTTAATTTGACTTGCTCCTGCCGGTGCAATGGTGAAAATATAATCTTCGTTATTGTAATAATTGCCCATAGGACCACCCATATCGGTAAATACTCCGTAACCGATTTTTGCAACTCCTGTCCTGAATTTTTCAGCAAGCATTTCCCAAAGGTTGGGATAGGAACCATCATAGCCTAAAGCCCAAATTCCTATTCCTGCCAATTTTTTCATTTTCACCAAATCGTATTTATCGGCTAAGCTGAATTCATCATCATACCAGCATTGATGCCATTTTCCTGCATCCTGATAAGTTATATAAGGTACAGAGGCATTCATGTCCCAGTGATGCTCAAAATTGCTCATTTCCTCCCGAACTGCTTTATAGGTTTTTGATGCACTGCTCCCTGTTGTTGATGATGGAACAGATGAACTGTTTGTTGACCAGTCTCTTCCGTAATAAGGAACCGCCAGTGCCAGTTTTTCGGCAGGAATCCCTTTGTCTAAGTAATAATTAATACTACGCGTTACATCATAGGCAACCCATATTTGACCGTTATTTTTAGGTGCAACAGGTCCGGCTTCTTCGCTGCCACTCCAATGATAATCATATCCCATAATTAAGAATAAATCAATATAATTAACCATATTGGCAACATCAAATTTATCGCCCCAATTTACTGCAGGTAAATCAATAGAAACTTGTCCATCGGGAAATGCATTATGAAACTGTGTACAGAAATTCTGTACAAATGCGGTTAATTGGCTGCTGTGATCGCTGGGAAAAGCT
>JAKIUH010000210.1 GCA_021647685.1 Bacteroidales bacterium | reverse complement strand
TAGATATTTCACAAGAAATGTTGAATGTGGGCAAAGTAAAAATCAAAAAACAAGGTATTGCCGATAAAATAGATTTGCTCAAAGCTGATTCGGAAAATTTACCTTTTGATGATGAACAATTTGATGCAGCAATGGTGGCTTTTGGTGTACGCAATTTTGAAAATCTACAAAAAGGTTTAAAAGAAATTCATAGAGTATTGAAAAGCAATAAACCTTTTGTCGTTTTAGAGTTTTCCAAGCCCAAAGTATTTCCGGTTAAGCAAATTTATAATTTTTATTTTTCAAATATACTGCCTTTTATCGGAAAAATATTTTCAAAAGATAATTCAGCATATACTTATTTACCAAAATCAGTAAAAGCCTTTCCCGAAGGGAAAGATTTTCTGGATGAACTTAAAAAAGCAGGCTTTCGCACAAGCAAAGAAAAACGCTTGACTTTTGGAATTGCAAGCATTTATATTGCCGAGAAGTAGTTTTTCAACTGATATTTGCAATAAAGATATTATTAGGCTTGAATTTTGTATTATCAATGTAATTTTTTCCTAAAAAATGAGTTTTATAGAAAACATAAAAAATGAGAAAATTAGCATTATTGATAATACTGACTGGCACTTTACCGCTTTTTGCACAACGTGAACAACTCAAAAATTTACCCAATTATGATAAAAAACGGGTTCATTTTGGTTTTACCATTGGTTTAAACACCATGGATTTCAATATTGAAAAATCAGCTGCTTTTTTAAACAATAATGAAGTTTACGCAATTGAAAACACACGGCAAATTGGTTTTCATATAGGACCTATTTCAAGTTTTCGTATTTCGGATCATTTAGAATTTAGGGCTTTAATTACATTATCATTCGGACAAAGAGATTTAACCTATTGGCGTTTAAAAGACACTTTAAGCCCCGCAGACGGATTAAGCCCGCAAGTAATGAAAATTGCATCCACTTTTTTGGAATTCCCCTTATTGCTAAAATATAAAGCCATTAGGATAAACAATTATGCGCCCTATGTGATTGGAGGCTTTAATCCTAAAATTGATTTAGCTGCACGAAAAAAAATAAAGCCCGATGAAATGCCAAAGGTACGTTTAGATAATTTTGACCCTGCCTATGAGTTAGGTTTTGGTATTGATTTTTATTTAGAATATTTTAGGCTTTCTGCAGAAATCAAATACAGCGCCGGAATAAGAAACGTATTAATTCCTGACGGAACAAATTATACCAACTCGGTAGATAAATTAAGTTCACGGATGATTATGTTTTCGCTGCATTTTGAATAAAATATGTAAATTTGCATTTTTATTGAACAAGCTAAAATGCAAAAAACAATCCGCTTAGTATTAAGTCCAAAGCAAGCTGCTCAAGATTTTGAATATAAAAAATATATTTCAAAGCAGTCCGGTTTTGAAGAAAACCGAATAAAGGCATTTAATATTTTGAAAAAAAGTATTGATGCCCGCTCAAAAAACGTTAAAATCATAGTAGAAACAATAGTCTTTATTGATGAACTTCCAAAAACAGAAAATAATTTTATACCAAAATTTAACTTTGTAGGTAATAAACCCGAAATTCATATCATAGGTGCCGGTCCTGCGGGTTTATTTGCAGCATTAAAAGCTATTGAATCGGGATATAAACCTGTTATCTTGGAGCGTGGTAAAGAAATCCGTCAAAGAAGGCGGGATATTGCATTGCTCAGCCGCGAACATATTGTAAACCCCGAATCAAACTACTGTTTTGGCGAAGGGGGAGCAGGTACTTTTTCGGACGGAAAACTATATACACGCTCAAAAAAACGAGGAAATATTCACCGTATATTAGAATTGCTTAAATACCATGGTGCCGATGAAAAAATATTAACGGATGCTCACCCACATATTGGGACAAACAAGCTCCCTGTAGTTATTAAAAATATACGCCAAACAATTATAGATTCAGGAGGAGAAATACATTTTAACACAAAACTTACGGATTTTACAATCAAAGATGATAGAATAAAAAGCATTATCACTCAAAACGGAGATAAAATAGATGTATCAGTAGTAATTCTTGCCACAGGACATTCTGCACGTGATATTTACTATTTATTGGATAAAAAAAACATACTACTCGAAGAAAAATCTTTTGCAATGGGAGTACGTGTAGAACATCCGCAAGATTTGATTGATAGTATTCAATACCATTGTGATATTCGCAGCGAATACCTGCCTGCCGCGGCATATAGTTTGGTAAGTCAGGTCAAAGAACGCGGTGTATATTCATTTTGTATGTGTCCGGGTGGGTTTATTGTACCCTCAGCTACTGAGCCTAACCAAGTGGTCGTGAACGGAATGTCGCCATCAAGCCGAAATTCAAAATTTGCCAACTCGGGAATGGTGGTTGAGATTCGCCCCGAAGATGCAAAAGAGTTTCATCAATACGGTAAACTTGCTTTATTAAAGTTTCAGGAACATTTGGAAGAACTTGCTTTTTTAAACGGTGGTTACCGGCAAACTGCTCCGGCACAGCGTTTACACGATTTTGTAAACGGGAAATTATCAGCAGACTTACCCGAAACCTCTTATCATCCGGGTATTGCCTCTTCCCCACTCCATTTTTGGTTACCCGAACATATCGGTAAACGATTGCAAGAAGGGTTTAAAATTTTCGGTAAAAAAATGTACGGCTATTTAACAAATGAAGCGGTAATTTTAGGCGTAGAATCCCGTACCTCTTCGCCAATAAGAATACCTCGCGATAGAGAAAATTATCATCATCTTCAAATTAAAAATTTATTTCCGGCAGGAGAAGGTGCCGGATATGCGGGAGGAATTGTTTCATCGGCTGTTGACGGCGAATTATGTTTGGAAAAAGCAGTTTTACAATACTATTAATTTTTTCTTCTAATTTCAGATAAAATAATTCCGGTAGCCATTGCAACATTTAATGATTCCGGTCCTTTATTTTCTTTAAAAAACGGCGGTATCGCTATTTCTTCATCGATTATTGATTTAATCTCTTTTGAAATTCCTTGCCCCTCATTACCCATTATTAGTACTTTTTTATCTGAAAAATTACGGTCATAAATTGACTCACCTTTCATAAAACTCCCGTACAAAGTAAAATTATAAGTATTAGAAGCTTCTTTTAAATAGTTAAACAAGGTAGTATAGTGAACTTTTACCCGGGCTATTGAGCCCATGCTTGCTTGTACCACCTTCGGATTATAAATGTCTGCAGTATTTTCGGAACAAACAATATTTTTAATACCAAACCAATCAGCCACACGGATGATTGTACCTAAATTGCCGGGATCTTGCACATTGTCTAAAACAAGAATAAAATCATCCTTAAAAGTAGAATGAATAGGATATTCAGGTATTTTAAATAATGCCAAAGTTTCGCTCGGAGTCGTCAAAAAACTGATTTTCTTCATTTCGGAACGAGAAAGTTCATCTACAGGACAGTTTTGACGGACAAAATCATTGATAAAATCACGAACAGCAAAGATATGTACAGGTTTAAAACCAGAAGATAATAAATCTTTTACCAATTTTATACCTTCTACAACAAATAAACCGTTTTTTTTTCGATATTTTTTACTTTTCAGCGATTGAATGAGTTTTATTTGTGCTTTGCTAATCATTTTGCAAAAGTACTTTCTTTTTTAAAATACAAAAATTAAGGGACAACCAATTTTGCCGTTTCATCAGCAATACGGATACTTACAATACTTCCGGAATTAAAACTCATATAATCAGATAAAATTCCATCGCTGAAAATTATCCCGTTTTTAGGCATTTGCGATTCTATTATCAGTTCCTCCTGATTAAAAAGAACGCCACTGGTGAGGTTTATTTGCGAACTTTTGCTTAAAAAAGGCTCGCGCACCACAAAAATCAGTTTTTTTTCTTCTCTCGAAAAAGGTCTATAAGGGTGCTCATTTTCGCCATGAAAAGTTTTATGAATACTGTTTGCCATATTAAATAATGAGCTTAACCAACCTGTTGAACCGGCACCTGTTGATATTATTATGCCACTTGAAGATTGATTCTCGCTCCGGTTTTTAAAACTAAGATTATATCTTGCCGAAGTATGATTTGAAGGTCCTACAAAAAAATCGTTGAATGCCAATAAACGTTGTCCGTCATTCATTTCGGCAACAGCCATAGTTACCGATTGATGTTTATAATTTTCTGAAAGTACTTTTTGAACACTTGCTAAAAAATTACTTACATTAAAAGGCAATAAAATACCATCAATACGCTCTTTGTCCGGATTTACGGCAATAATAGGAATATCATGAACATATTTGGCTGTATTAGCCACCAAACCATCTTGTCCGAGCACAATAACCAAATCTTTTTTTGAAAAAATATAATTGGGTAAATGTTCCTGAAAAATAATCTTAAACTTAAGCAGTTTTTGTATTTCTTTTTGCACTCTGTCTAATGCTTGGTAAAATTTATCGTGCTCTATTTGATAAGGAGAAAATGCTTCATCAAAACTGTCTTCTGCCAAGTCTTGAACAATGCTTTCCTTTTTTGCTTGTTTAAAACTAAAACTCTTTTTTTGTTGTTTTACATAAAAGGCAGCCTGAGCAACCGTATTAAAACGTTCGGTAAGTTGTTCCAAACGTGTTTTACTACGAATTATAATGGCATTTTCAATTTTATTCTCAATCATCAAATTTAAGTTTACAAAGCTTGCTGCGATTGTATATTGTTATCATCGATAATCGACTCCAGCAAATCAGGGGTAATATTTAAATTATTAATTTTTTGAGCATTTTCTGCCAATTCCCGAAAAGCTACTGCTATATTTAATTTAGGGTCAGCTCCTTTTGGCTTAATTGCCATAATGGTTTTCCAATCCATTTGTTGATAGGGCTTTAAACTTGCCTCTAACTTATACTTTTCAATATCTGCCAATTTCTTTTCATTATCAGCTTTTAATTTTATTAAATTTTGATTCTCTTCTTCTATTGCAATATCTGCCTTGATTTTCATTTCGCGTAATTTTCGCTCGTTTTCCGCTTCTAATATTTTTGTTTCATGTTTTTTTGCAGCAATTTGTTTTTCTTTTTCTTTAACGGCAATTTCCGTATTTAGTTGGCTCTCCTTTATTTTACGTTCTTGTTCTACGGCAAAATTTCTACGTTGATAAATTGCTGCATCAGCCTCTTGTTGAAGTGCTTCGCGTGTAGCTGTCTCTAAGGCTTTACTCATTTCAGGTGTGGGTTTTACCGCAACCACATTTACCGCTAAAATATCAACGCCCAGTAAATCAACGGCTTGTGAGCTTTTTAAACCTTCCATTATTTTTTGCTCAATGCTTTTTGCATTTACAATGGCTTCTTTTAATTGTAAACTTTGTATATAAGATGATGTTGCTGTTTGTGCCTCATTAATTAAGCGCTGCCTCAATTTTTCTCCATCATCGGTTTTATAGGCACCTTTTGAATCTACCGTAAAATCAAGTAATTCTACTGTTTTTTTTACATCACTAATTTTATAGGTAATCGTTCCCTGAATACTTACTTCTTGGAAATCATTGGTCGATTCATTGAAAATAAAAAGCAAATCATTACTTCCCATAGGAAGTGCAACAACAGAAGAATTATACGAAGTATAAAAAAACGATAATCCCCGACCTTCTTTAACAATTTTACCGTTTTTAAAATGAATGACATGGGTCATTGCATCAAACTTAATATATTTTATTCCAAACATAATTAAAAAATATTATTAGCGTTTATCACTTATTCGTAAAAAGATTAATTATTTTTGCATCCAAAAAAAATTAAGTGTACAAATATCTCAAATACATAATTTTTATTATCGCTTTTGCAAGATACGAAAATTTATTAACAGCTCAATTTTCCACAGGAAAAAATCTTTTTTTAGAAAGCAATTTTCGTTACGGTTTTTTGTGGCAACACCGTCCTTCATTAGCTGAAGTTATTGGCGGTAATATAAAGTTTTTTGATGTATCTGTTGGCAGGCAAACCTACGGACAAAAAATATGGGATCAACTATATCGTTACCCTACTATTGGAGTAGGATATACCTATGCTGATTTTGGTAATCCGGAGGAACTTGGACATGCGAATGCCCTATTCGGGTATTTTGATATTCCCTTTTACCGTAAAAATAAAAATTTATTCAGTTATCGGCTTTCCGGCGGATTGGCGTATTTGAATAAAGGAAACATTGCCATTGGAACTCATTTGAACTTATATTTTGATGCATCATTAATTTATAAATGGACCTTTGCAAACAGATGGGTATTAATAAATGCTTTTGGTGCCACACATTTCTCAAACGGTGCTATTAAAATGCCTAATTTAGGTTTAAATCTTTTTTCGTACCGTTTAGGATTTCGGTACCTGTTTGATACTCCTCAAAAAGATTTTATTCATTTGGAATTACCCAAAATTGATAAAAAAAACAGTATCTCAATATTTACGGCTGTGGGTACAAAAGAAAAACGTCCGGGAGGAACCACTCCATATACTGTCGGTAGTTTTTCAACAGATTATTTACGCATATTAAGTTTAAAGCATAAAATCGGGTTTGGACTGGATGCTTTTTATGATGAATCGCTTTTTGAAACGATGAACCCCGATTCAACTTTGCATCTTACAACATCCGATATAATGCGTTACGGAGTCCATGCAAGTTTTGAAGCTGAAATTTATAAACTAGTATTGGCAATACATATTGGTACTTATATTCATGCAAAATATAAAGATGATGGCGCTATTTATCAACGGGTTGCTTTACGATATTTACTCACAAAAAATATTTATGCCAATATTTCTTTAAAAACCAGCAAAGGTATTGCCGATTATGTTGAATGGGGAATTGGTTATCGTATTTATTGGAAATAAAATTAAGATATCAAAAATTTATACTTATGAATGGACAAAAAATTGGATACTACTTTTTTATAGGAATTATTGCTTTCTTTAAAATAATCCCCTTTTGGTTTTTATATATAATATCAGATGGCGTATATTTTTTACTGTATAAAATAGTCGGATATAGAAAATCCGTAGTCAGAAAAAACCTTGATTATGCTTTCCCCGAAAAAAGTATTCAAGAAAAAAAAGAAATTGAGCGCAAATTTTATAAAAATCTTACAGATTTAATATTAGAAAGCCTTAAAGGATATACCCTAAGCGAAAAAGAAATATTAAAACATTTTAGGATTGCTAATGCTGAAATATTAGATAAATACTACAATCAAGGCAAAAGCCTGATAATGACAGTTGGACACATGGGAAACTGGGAACTTGCAGTAGGTTCAGTTGTAAAAGATTTTAAACATAAACCCGTTGTATTATACAAACCTCTTACCAATAAATATATTGATGCCTTTGTTTATAAACAAAGAAAAAGGTTTGGGTTGGAATTACTTG
>JAKIUH010000209.1 GCA_021647685.1 Bacteroidales bacterium | reverse complement strand
TTATGCAGCAAAGCACCCCAAGCTTGTAAAAGGACTCATTTTAACAGCAGCCTGTACCGTTCATTATAAAGCATGGAAATTCCCTTATAACTTGGGCGTTTTACTGGGTACACAAGCCGGCAGGTTGTTGGTGAAAATATTGGGCTATTTTCCCGGCAAAAAAGTAGGATTTGCCGGCACCGAAGCTAAAAATGTTATTCTTGATTGGGCTTATACCGGACGAAGTGGCAAATACAAGCCTATTGGCGATGATTTTGATTACGAAAACAATTTTAAAAATATAAAACTCCCTGTTTTAGCATTATCTTTTTAAAATGATAAATTAGCACCCCCGATAGCCGTAAAAGAATTAACTGGTAAAATGAAAAATGCAAAAGTTGATTACTTTCACTTAAGCGGAAACAATTATAATCATTTTAATTGGGTCAAAGAGAACAAACAGGTGCTTACTATGATTAATGAATGGATAAGACAAAATTAACAGTTCTTAAATCCGAAAATGTTATACTAATTTACATTTCTTCATAATATTCAAAAGCATCAATAATGTCTAAATAAACCCCGTCAAAGCCGGCATCAATTATCTTTTTCAGGTAAGAATTATCATTTCCATAAATAATTTGTTGCCATTCACTGTTCCAATAACGCACTTTATAATTTCCTGCCCAATCAGGATTTTCTTTGTCTAACCATTCAGGCTTGCCGGGTTTCCAATCATTTTGCCAATAGTAGCGGTAAGTTTCTGCTTCACCAATGCTCATATAGGAGATAATCAATCGTTTTCCACCATTATTTTTCACTTTTAGGCTATTGATTTCATCTTTAGTAAAAGCGTCTTCATTAAAAGCATAATCAATTAAAATCACATCATAGTTTGTAGCTTTTAATGCACTGATAAAATCAGCTTTTGAACTATAATTTTCCGAATTAATAATGTATAAAAAGTTTTTCGCGTCACTTAATTGATGAATATCTTCTGCATTTACATGAACAGGCTCCGAAGGATAATCAGGTATTATATTTAAGTTCCGTTCAGGTGCAGCAAACGAAAGATAATTTTTAGCAGCATTTTTGCTGTATGAATCATCCATTTTTGTTTGCGTACTACAATAATCGGTAACAAGTACTTTGACATTGTTTTGTACACAAACATCCAAAAAGGGAATCATTTCATTAATGGCTTCCTGTGAAGTAGCTTGATTATCACTATCGTATCCGTAAAACAGGTCTTCCCTACCCTGCCCGTCAATTGCTGCAAGATAAACATAGTCGGGTGCACCGTCCGTTTCGCCGGTAATTAGAACCAATTGCTCTCCATTTTGTGGTATTATGGCAAAATCAGGATTTATGCCTTTGGCATATTGACTGATATTTTGCACAAATTTGCGCATCTCTTGTTTGAAATTTACTCCTTCTAAATCAGCATCTGTTTTATCACATGAATTGAATAACAAACTCGCCAAAAATAAGCTTAATACAATATTTTTCATTTTTTATTTAACTAGTTTATTTTATAACGGATTGTCTTCTAGGATATTTTTGAAATGTCATTAAAAATTTGTATTATACAAAAAACTGCCGAATATGAAAAATGTCTTTAAAGAAGATAAATACGCAGAGCATAGAAAACAAATGCTTGAAACACAGATACAAAGGCGAGGAATAAAAAATACAGAAGTACTTAAAGCCATGTTAAAAGTAAAACGTCATCTTTTTGTTCCTGAAAAAATGCGTCATGAAGCCTATAAAGACCACCCTATCCCCATAGGGAACGGACAAACTATTTCGCAGCCTTATATAGTCGCCTTCATGACTGAAAAGTTGGACATTAAAAACCATCACAAAGTTTTAGAAGTTGGAACAGGTTGTGGCTATCAGACAGCTATTTTATGTGAACTTGCCAAACATGTATATACCATTGAATTAATTGAAGAATTAGGTATTAAAGCCGGAAAAATTTTACATGAATTAAACTATAGTAATTTCACATTAAAAATTGACGATGCTTTTGAAGGTTGGAAAGAACAATCACCTTTTGACCGAATAATGGTAACCTGTGCACCATCAAATATTCCTGAACGATTAATTGAACAACTTACCGATACCGGAAAAATGATTATCCCAACGGGCAAAAGGCACAGTCAGGAACTATTATTTATTGAAAATAAAGCCGGTAAATTACTACAAAAAAATATTCTTTCTGTTCGGTTTGTTCCTATGAAAAATAAATTAGGGAATGAATATTAAATTTCACAAAATTTAACAATAATTTATTGTTTTATAGCCAAATTTTCCCGAAATTTGAGTAAAAAGTATTAAAGATGGCTACAAAACAGATAAAAGAACCCAAAAGTCCTTGCACACTTCAATATCATATCAAAGAAGTAATAAAAGGAAATCGTAAATTTGAAAATATTTTTCAATCATTGGTGCGAATGATTCTTAACGATCAAAAAATGATTGAAAAAGTAAATGTTAACGGGAAAACTTTATATAACTATAAAGTTCTCAGGCAAGGCAAAAAGCACATTATAGGTATGTATGAAGAAATAAACAGCTTTGTTTCTTTCGTAAAAGATGCCGCAGAAGGAGGTTCATCGCAAGAAATGGCTTTTGTTTTGATTGGAGAACCCGGAAACGGGAAAACTTTTTTTGTCGATTATTTAAGCAAACTGTATAGGGAGTTTATAGCCATTCCTACAAACAATCGTTTTTCGTTTCGTTTTAAAAATTTAGATAAATTAGGCGGTTACGGAAAAATTAAAGTCATCGAATCGCAAACCTACGAAGATCCGATGATTTTGGCGATGAATATTTTTGATGAAGAAAGCAAAAATCGCGACTTTTTAAAACAAAGTGGTGCAGCAGCCAAACAAATTGATACTTTTTATCTAAATTATCGTCCACTCGGTGCTGATACTTATTATATTTTAAATGAAATAAAAGAGCATATTAATAATGATTTAAGCAAATTAGATGAATTTGTTGAAGTTTTTAAAATTTCAATTAGCGAATCGCGAGGAGTACTTACCGGAAAATATGCAGCTAAAGATAAAATTACTTCATCAGCTGTTGACTTATTAGGCGATGAATCCATAACCAGATTGCTGCACATTACCGATCCAAGCAATCCTTACCGTTTTGATTTAAGACGCGGTGCTTTGGCACGTGTTGCAGGTGGAGGCATTCATTTTGCCGATGAAATTTTCAAAAACAAACGTGATTTAGTTCAGGTATATTTAGGTGTTATTCAAAACCGTACTATTGAAATTGAAGGCTTTAAGTGGCCTCTTGATACACTCATTGTCGCAACAAGCAACAATTCGGAATTTGCACGTTTCCTTGAAGAAAAAGAGCAAGCTCCTATTGTTGACCGTTGCCGACTGGTTTATATGTCGCACAATACCAATTATAAATTACAACAAGAGTTAACAAAATATGCCATTGGCACAGGAAACAAAACCAGCTATACGGGTGAAGCTTTACACATAGACCCTAATTTAAACTATGCTGTATCAGTAGCTTTTACATTAACACGCATGCCACGTACCGAAAAACTTACTCCAATAGAAATGATGAAACTGGCTGCCGGTGAAGTTGCCGGTGAAAAAAGTATTCAAACACTCAATGAAGTAATTGACCAGCTCAATGCAGATCCGGATATCACAAAACGTTTTGGACAAAAAGGTTTGGGACACCGTAATTTGGGTCGAGCCATCCAAATATTACTCGAAAAATCTGAAACACAAGAAGGAAAATGTATGTATGCAGGCGATGTGTTTAGTGCTATCGAGTTGGTAATTATCGACTATGTACAAGACCCCAACGACCGCACTAAATATCTGGAAGATATTAAAATGGCAAAATCCCTGTACCGTAAAAATATCATGACTTCTATTTTCAATGCCTATATGGACGAGCCCGATGCTATTGAAAAAGATGTTATGAACTATGTGAATATGATTATCGGTATTGATGCCAAGAACCTGGGTACGGATAAAATTTGGACCTATAAAGACCCGCAAACAGGCAAATTAGTATCTATTAAAATTGATGAAAACTTCATTAACAGTGTTGAAGAACGTTTAGGACTAAAAACCAACGAACAAAAACAAAGTTACCGGACAACCATTGCCAAAATTTACGGACAAAAGCTCATTCAAGACCCTAATTACGATTTTATGGATAATAATGATTTGGTAAAAGCAGTAACCGATGTCCGCTTAAAATCAGATATTGCCGGAGCAGGCAGTTTGGTTGGTGCATTAGCCAACAGAACGAACGAAGAAAATCAACGATTATACAACCGTATGATTAATACTATGTCGGAAAAACTTGGTTATTGCAATACTTGTGCACAAAAAACTATTGAATACTTCTGTACTATGGATGATGCTGATTAATAGCCTTTTTCAATATTTATCATAATACTGAATTTTATTTTTGCTCATAGATACAATCGTTATAAAATATTTTAATGGATAAAAATGAAGATATAAGGAAAAGAGATTTTCAAGGAAACAAACATCATTATTTGCCTGTGGATGAACACACTGATGATTTGTATTTATTGAATGATGCCTTATATTTCCTACAATTTAATCCCTTTGATTTCAATCAAGGAATAAGTTTTTTAAAAACTTTGGACGAGCTTATCGAAAAAGACAAACAAAGAGAGAAAGACGGATTTCCACGTAGAATAAAAATCGGAAAAATTGTAAAACCCTTACCCGGCAACAAAGCCAAAGTGGTTGTAGTGCCTACTACTACCGAGCCTAAATTTTATCACGATGATTCACTGAGCGATGATGAAGAACAACAAACCGGTGGAAGTGGCGATGGAGATGAAGGTGAAGTAATTGGTAAACAAAAAATTGATCCACATCAAGGTGAAGGTGAAGGAGAAGGTGCAGGACAAGGAGAAAGTGGCGACCATGACATTGCCACAGGTGCTCAAGAATTAGGAAAAATTCTTACCGAAGAATTTCAACTGCCTAATCTTAAAAATAAAGGACACAAACGTTCCCTAACAAAATACACTTACGAGCTAACCGATAGAAATAGAGAATTTGGACAATTAATAGATAAAAAGGCAACGATAAAGCAGGTTCTTAAAACTAATATTATTCTTGGGAACATCAAAGAAGGTAAATTTTTTGACCCTGAAAACTTAGTTATCAATCCTAAAGATAAAATCTTCAGAATAATGTCGAAAGAAAAAGATTTTGAAGCTCAAGCCATTGTCTTTTTTATTCGAGATTATTCGGGTTCAATGCAAGGTGCACCTACTGAACTTGTAGTATCTCAGCACTTAATGATATACAGTTGGCTGATGTATCAATACCAAAATAATGTTGAATCACGCTTTATTGTTCATGATACTCAAGCCAAAGAAGTCCCGGATTTTTACACCTACTATAAATATCAGGTAGCAGGCGGAACTGAAGTATATCCGGCATTTGAATTGTTAAACAAGATTATTGAAGAAGAACAACTGAACAAGGAATATAATATTTACGTATTTTACGGAACCGATGGAGACGACTGGGAACAATCCGGCGAGAAAATGTTAACAGCATTAAAACAAAGTTTAAGCTACACAAACCGGACAGGAATTACCATTGCAAGAAATGCTTGGTCGCAAGGAAAGAAGACAATAGTGGAAAACTATATTGAGAATTCAGGATTATTAAAAGAGAAAGCAGATTTATTAAAGCTTGATGCATTAGATGCTGAAGAGGCAAACGATGACGCAATTATTGAATCAATTAAAAAATTAATATCTTAACCCTATAATATACTGATTATGAAGAAAATATTTTTATTGTTTTTAAGTTTTATTTTGATCTATTCTTGTAATAAAGAAGAATATATTGGAATGTGGGATGACATTATTAAGTTATCGGTTAAAAATGTTGAATTTGGTGCAAATACGGATTCTGTGTTAATAAAAACAGAGGGAGATTGGTGGTGGATTTATGGAATTTCGTTTGAAGACAGTACTTACAGCTATAACCATGATGAAGACATCAACCTTGAATCAAATAATTACATTATTATTGAAGATAATTTTGTTGTTGAGCGACGTGATAAAAACACGCTTTTTATTAAATTAGACAAAAATACATCAGGAAAAGAAAGAATAATGACTGTAGGATTAGAAGCAGGTGATTATTTTGATTCAGTTACAATTAAACAGTCAGCAAAGTAAATTTTGCAATACAATGTCCGGTAAGCAAAAACAGACAGGAATTGGACAAGTTTTAACAACGAACAATAGAACCAAGTAATAATCCGCCAGTGAGCGGACAAGTTTTAACAATATAACAATTTAGCAACTTAACGATGAAACTCATCAATCAACATAGTAAAAAAATAATGGAAGAATGCAAAATCAGGGCACGGGATGCCGGATTGCGTTTTGACAATGAAACTTTGGAGTATATTGTTACCAACAAAGATATGTTGGAACTCTCGCCCAAAGGAATGATACCGACTATGTATGATTATTGGGTAAATGATGTTGAAATATTAAAGAAAAAAGGCATTTATAAACTTTATCCGAACAATCCGTACGAAACCGTTATTAACACACGACCTGCCATATCATTTTACAATGATAATAATCCGGATTGGCTCAATATTATGATTTTTTATCACGTGCTGGCACATATTGATTTTTTTCAAAACAATATTTTCTTTCAAAACACGTGGAATTATGATTTTGCCGGACGTGCATTAGCCGATAAACGATTAATCAATGCATTACGTAGCGAACACGGCAGGTGGGTAGATTATGTGATAGAGTTTAGCCGAAGCATTAACAACTTAACAGGCTATCATAAATTAACTGCGGTAAACCGTCAGAAAAAAGAGTACATTAACCCTAAAATTGACTATTATTTTCAGATATTTTTACAAGATTATCTAAAAAAAGACATTAATTTTATATACAACGAAGTAAATAAATACAATATCGTAATGGAAAATATTCCCGATATTGGGAAGTCGATTTTTCTGGCAGAAGTAAGGTTTAAACATCCTGAATTTGATGAAAAATTTAAAAGGTATTCCGAAACTCAAAAAAAGCAAAAAACCTATACAGATATTATAGAATTTATTCTTGATAAATCTGAATTTCTTAATAAAGAAACTAATTTGTGGATGAAACAAGTAGTAAATATCGTTCGGGATACAGCCATTTATTTTGAGCCACAAATCAGAACCAAAACCATTAATGAAGGCTGGGCAAGCTATTGGCACGAAAAACTTTTTTTACAAGATAAACGCATCAAAGGATACGAAAGTGCATTTGCAAAAATAAATGCCGGTGTAACATCCATTAGCCGCATAGGTTTAAACCCCTATGCTATAGGTTTGCGGCTTTTTTTGCATATTGAAGATTATGCTGATAAAGAAAAATTGGAATAT